>OMSH01000245.1 GCA_900313715.1 uncultured Prevotellaceae bacterium | reverse complement strand
GCCTACTTGTGAGGTTTGAATGACTGGCGCATAAAGCCATCCTGGAACGACGTTCGGAGTAATAATCCATTTCACGGCTCCCTTCGTTGCACCTGGGGCAATTTCGCTACGCAATACGAACCATCCGTTGTTGTGGTTCATTCTTCCGTCGTAGAGCTTCAAGTCGCCGGTAAATGATTCTATAGTCAGCTTGCTATACGGGTCGTCAGGTCGAGAGGTGAATTTCTTACCAACTGCGTAGGGTTCACAGATGATGTCATCGGCAATCAAAGGACTATAGCCCTTTCCGTTCAGTTGCTTAGGGTCTGCCAACGGTTGCTTGCCATCGTGGAAATTGCCATTGAAGCCCATGTTCTGCTTGGTGAATGCCAATGGAGAATTAGGCTGCTGAGGGTAGATGCCACTCTGGCCATCCATTATCCAAGGCTTGCCAAACAGCCAACCTGGGAAGAATTCCAGGTTGAAGCCTACTTTGCCCTGCAGCTCTGTTGGCACAGGCTTGTCTATATCGACCGTTACCACTATGCTGTTTCCTTGTGCTTCGGTCTTAACTGTATAGTTGAATACGTAATCAGGATAAACCATTGGGTTAAACCCCGTTAGATGTCGGGCAGAGTCTGGAAAACAAAGGGCGGTCACAATACTGTTGCCTTCTATTTTGCGACTCAACTGCTTAGGCACGGGTTGCCACTGCCCTGGAGTGGCTTCCATACGGATATCACCGTTAGTAGCTATACGGTGCCCATTCATCAATACACTCACTCCCCCTTGGTGTCCTTCTGGATAGAAGTCGTTAAATGCCATTACATCAACTCCTTGGTTGTTAAAGTAACCAGCAGAGTTGAGCTGGAACTGTTGCGCAGGCATACTGATTGAAATGGCTGTCATCAAAAATGCAGCTAAAAATAAACCTTTTGGTTTCATGGTTCTCAATTTTAAAATGGTTGATTTCATTTCTTGAAAATGTTTTTATTCTTTTATTGGTCAAAAGTACGCAAAATAAAATAAAAAACACTATCTTTGCATCCTAAAATAATAAAGAAGAGGTTATTTTATTACATGGAATTAGACAAACTTACAGCCATTTCTCCCGTAGATGGGAGATACAGAGGTAAGACAGAGCCACTTGCCGCTTATTTTTCAGAATACGCTTTGATTAAGTATCGTGTTCGGGTAGAAGTAGAATATTTCATTACACTTTGTGAACTTCCCCTTCCTCAATTAGCTGGGATGGATCAGTTACTTTTCGAAACGTTGCGTGACATATACCGTAATTTCTCTGAGGCTGATGCTGTTCGTATCAAGGAGATTGAGAATGTGACCAACCATGATGTAAAGGCTGTGGAGTATTTCCTTAAGGAACAATTTGATAGAATAGGTGGGCTGGATGCTTGCAAGGAATTTATCCATTTTGGCTTAACCTCACAAGATATCAACAACACTTCTGTTCCTTTGTCCATCAAGGATGCCTTGCATGAGGTGTTTTATCCTGCTTTGCAGGAACTCATTGACCAATTGGCTGCATATGCTGACGAATGGAAGGGTATTGCCATGTTGGCTAAGACGCACGGTCAGCCTGCATCACCTACACGTTTGGGTAAGGAGATAGAGGTGTATGTGTATCGTTTGCAGCAGCAACTCGACTTGTTGAAAGCTTGTCCTATCACAGCTAAGTTTGGTGGGGCAACAGGTAATTATAATGCTCACCATGTAGCATACCCAGCCTACGACTGGAAAGTTTTTGGCAATAGGTTTGTGGCTGAAAAGTTGGGCTTGCAGCGTGAGCAGTTTACGACACAAATATCGAATTACGACAATCTGGCTGCTGTATTTGATGCGTTGAGACGTATCAATACCATCATCATGGATCTTGACAGGGATTGTTGGATGTATATATCAATGGGCTATTTCCATCAGAAAATAAAGTCTGGCGAGGTGGGTTCCAGTGCGATGCCACACAAGGTAAACCCCATTGATTTTGAAAATTCAGAGGGTAATGTAGGTTTAGCTAATGCTATTTACCAGCATCTGGCGATTAAATTGCCTGTGTCACGCCTGCAGCGAGACCTTACTGACTCTACCGTGTTACGAAATATTGGCGTTCCGATGGGACACAGCCTTATTGCTATTCAAAGTACATTGAAAGGATTACGCAAGCTTCTTTTAAACCGTGAGGCCATAGATAAAGATTTGAACGACTGCTGGAGTGTGGTGGCTGAAGCAATTCAGACCATTTTACGCCGTGAGGCTTATCCGCACCCTTATGAAGCATTAAAGGCTCTAACTCGTACTAACGAAGCAATTACCGAAGCTTCTATACGCAATTTTATTGATGGTTTGAATGTAAGTGAAAGTGTGAAGGAAGAGTTGCGTGCTATTACGCCTATGAACTATACAGGTATTTAAGTTTGAATAAATATTTCGAGAGATAGCATGTGGCCGTGAGGCCATTAATACAAACAATTTATATTTAGTAAAATGATTACAGAAGACGAAAAATGGCAAAATGCCGATAAGAATGGCAGTGCCGAGGGGAATTACTTTGAGGGATTCAATCGTGAATATAGACCACAACGAGTTTACACAAATGAAAGGTCATACAGACCGCGTTTTAATCCGAATGCAGACAGTTCCAATCGTCCGCAGAGAGGTTATAACAATGGAGGCGAACGTCCTTACCGTCCTCGTTTCAATAATAATGAAGGTGGTGAGCAGCGTCCTTACCGTCCTCGTTTTAATAGTAATGAAGGAGGTGAGCAGCGTACCTACCGTCCTCGTTTCAATCAAGGCAATGGGGGATATAATAATAGTGAGCGTCCTTATCGTCATCGTTTTAGCAATGATGACGAGAATAATGGCGAGCAGTATTCATCATACCCTCCTCGTTACAATAATGAAGGAGGTGAGCAGCGCTCTTTCCGTCCTCGTCAGAATGGCGGTGGACGTTTTAGTAAGCCACAAAGCCGCCCCATGCTGCGTAAGGGTGGTAATATGAAGTTGAATAATCATAGACCCGTTGAGTATAGTGAAATTTATGCACCTGATGATGAAATCCGTTTGAATAAGTTCTTGGCTAACGCTGGTATATGTTCACGCCGTGAGGCAGACGAATACATTCAAGCTGGTGTGGTTTCTGTTAATGGTGAAGTGGTAAAGGAGCTTGGTACCAAAATCAAGCGTGGTGACGAGGTGAAGTTCCACGAACAGCCCGTTTCTATAGAACGCAAGATATATGTGTTGCTGAATAAACCTAAGGACTGTGTGACGACAACAGATGATCCACAGGCACGCAAGACAGTGATGGATATCGTGAGGAATGCATGTCCTGAGCGCATATATCCTGTCGGTCGCCTAGATCGTAATACTACTGGTGTGTTGTTGCTTACCAACGATGGTGAACTGGCTTCTAAGTTGACTCATCCTAAATATGAGAAGAAGAAGATTTACCGAGTTAAGTTGGATAAGGATTTGACACAAGATGATATGAATAAGATTGTCGCTGGCATTGAGTTGGAAGATGGTGAGATTCACGCTGATGAGATAGCTTATGCTGATGATACCAAGAAGAATGATATCGGCATAGAGATTCATTCCGGTAAGAACCGAATTGTACGTCGTATTTTTGAGCATCTGGGTTATAAAGTGACGAAACTCGACCGTGTATTCTTTGCTGGCTTGACCAAGAAAGGATTGAAACGTGGAGACTGGAGATTCCTGACACAACAGGAAGTGAACTTCCTTCGCATGGGCTCTTTCTCTTAATAATATATAAGGTGTAAAATTGATATGGAAAGTATTCGTAGGACAAAAGTAGTTGATATTCTCAAACGGACAGACTTTGGCGTTTTGGTTAATGTTAAGGGGTGGGTCCGCACCCGTAGAGGAAGTAAAAAGGTAAGTTTTATCGCGCTGAACGATGGGTCCGTCATACATAATGTGCAGATTGTCGTTGACTTGGATAGTTTCGACGAGAATCTGCTGAAAGATATTACCACTGGTGCTTGCCTAAGTGTAAACGGTGTACTCTCAGAATCTGTGGGCTCTGGTCAAGCAGTAGAAATTCAGGCACGTGAGATAGAGGTGTTGGGCATTGCAGATAATACTTATCCTTTACAGAAAAAAGGACACTCCATGGAGTTCCTACGTGAGGTAGCTCACCTTCGCATGCGTACCAATACCTTTGGTGCGGTAATGCGCATCCGCCATAACATGGCGATGGCCATACACCGCTATTTCCATGAGCATGGTTTCTTTTATTTCAATTCGCCCATTATCACGGCAAGCGACTGTGAGGGAGCTGGAGAGATGTTCCAAGTAACGACACAGAATCTGTATGACCTTAAGAAAGACGAAGATGGTAAGATTAAGTATGATGATGACTTTTTTGGCAAGATGACCTCGCTGACCGTGAGTGGTCAGTTGGAGGGTGAGACGGCAGCAACTGCGCTTGGTGCCATCTATACCTTTGGCCCGACTTTCCGTGCTGAAAATTCAAATACGCCACGTCACTTGGCAGAGTTTTGGATGGTTGAACCAGAGGTGGCATTCATCGACCTGAATGACTTGATGGATTTGGAAGAGGATTTCATCAAATATTGCGTGAAGTGGGCATTGGACAATTGTATGGACGACTTGCAGTTCCTCAATAACATGATTGACAAGACATTGATTGAGCGTCTGCAAGGTGTGCTGAAGGAGGAGTTTGTGCGCTTGCCATATACCGAGGGTATTAATATTTTGGAAGAAGCTGTGCGAAACGGACATAAGTTCGAGTTCCCAGTATCATGGGGTACTGACTTGGCTTCAGAGCATGAGCGTTACTTGGTGGAACACCATTTCAAGCGTCCTGTTATCATGATTAACTACCCGAAGGAGATTAAGGCCTTCTATATGAAGCAGAATGAGGATGGTAAGACCGTACAGGGTACAGATGTGCTTTTCCCCGCTATAGGTGAAATTATAGGAGGTAGTGTTCGTGAGGAGAATTATGACAAACTGATGGAGGAAATCAAGCGTCGAGACATCCCAATGAAGGATATGTGGTGGTATCTTGATACCCGCAGATATGGTAGCTGCCCCCATGGTGGTTTCGGACTCGGATTTGAAAGATTGATTCTGTTTGTTACGGGTATGTCAAACATCCGTGATGTGATTCCTTACCCACGTACTCCGCGTAATGCAGATTTTTAACATTTTTTCTTGGCTAATTGCCGGAAAAACTGTACCTTTGCAAGCCGATTATTATCAAAGAAATAAAAAGCGATTGATTCATAGTACTTTGTAGGATACTTTTGGCCGAGACCTACAGGGTTACATGATGAAATCTTAGTAGTAACAATTTTAAATTTTTAATTAGAGTGGATACTTTAAGTTACAAAACCATTTCTGCAAACAAGACTACGGTAAACAAAGAATGGGTTATCGTAGATGCCACAGACCAGGTGTTAGGCCGTCTGGGCTCTAAAGTTGCGAAGTTGTTGAGAGGTAAGTATAAACCTAACTTCACCCCTCACGTGGACTGCGGAG
>OMSH01000246.1 GCA_900313715.1 uncultured Prevotellaceae bacterium | reverse complement strand
TGCGGCAAAGGCAGCGGCAGCCGGTGAGAGCGTCATCAGCAACTGTCCATAGAGCGAACCGATCATGATATAACTCTTAAACAGACAGTAGTCGCCCATCACATAGCCTACAAAACCCGACAGGGCCAACCAAAACCAAGTCTTTCCATCAGCATATACCGGATACGGGGCAGCCAGACAATACCAGCACAACAATGCGATAAAGAGTGTGGTAATGAACATTCGCCACACATTACTCACAAAGACACCCCATCGTTTGGATAGAACCTCACTGACAAGTGCCGACCCCATCCACAGGAAGGCTACTGCTAACGATATAATTTCACCTAAAAATCGCATAATCGGCGACAAAAGTACAAATAAAAAATGTTTAATAAAGACTTTTGTTCAATTATTTTTATTACCTTTGCTGAAAATCTGCGATGGTACTTTCACCCGGCAAAAAAAGAAAAACAAGTTTTTTCTTTGTATTGCCCCCGTTTATTCGTACCTTTGCAGAAATTTATCAAGATTATTGTATTTAAACAGATGAACATATTAGAACTCAGTGAACAGGAGATTGGCAGACGCGAGAGTCTGCAAGAGTTGCGCAACATGGGTATCAATCCTTACCCAGCTGCCGCATACCCCACCAACGCTTTTAGTGTAGATATCCGTAATGTCTTCCGTGATGAGGATGAGCCACGCCAGGTATGTATCGCCGGCCGTATGATGAGTCGCCGTGTGATGGGTAAGGCATCCTTCGCAGAAGTACAGGATTCAAAAGGTAGAATACAGGTGTATGTCACCCGCGACGATATCAACGCCGCCTGCGAGGCTTATGCCGCAGCAGAAGAGAAGCAAGGTGCTCAGCCTATCGACTACCCCACCTTCAAGCGACTGCTTGACATCGGTGACTTCATCGGCATCAAAGGATTCGTGTTCCGCACACAGACCGGTGAGATATCTGTACACGCCAAGGAGATGACCCTGCTGAGTAAGAGTCTGAAACCGCTGCCTATCGTCAAATACAAAGACGGTGTGGCATACGATAAGTTTGATGATCCCGAACTGCGTTACCGTCAGCGTTATGTTGACCTGGTGGTTAATGAGGGAGTAAAAGATACTTTCCTGCAGCGTGCCACTGTATTGAGGACACTGAGAAACGTGCTCGACGAGAACGGTTACACCGAGGTAGAGACTCCCACCCTGCAGAGTATTGCCGGTGGAGCATCTGCCCGTCCGTTCATCACCCACTTCAATGCGCTCAACCAAGATATGTATATGCGTATCGCCACAGAGCTTTATCTGAAGCGTCTTATCGTGGGTGGTTTCGAAGGAGTATACGAGATCGGTAAGAACTTCCGTAATGAGGGTATGGACCGCAACCACAATCCCGAGTTTACCTGTATGGAGTTGTACGTGCAGTATAAGGATTACAACTGGATGATGTCGTTCACCGAACAACTCTTGGAGAAGATCTGTATCGCCGTAAATGGCAAACCAGAGCGTGAGATCGACGGACAGATCGTTTCCTTCAAGGCACCTTACCGTCGTCTGCCTATCCTTGAGGCTATCAAGGAGAAGACCGGCTTCGACTGCGATGGAAAGAGCGAGGAAGAGATTCGCGCCTTCTGTCTCTCCAAAGGTATGGATGTGGATGAGACCATGGGTAAAGGAAAGTTGATCGATGAGCTCTTCGGTGAGTACTGTGAGGGCACTTTCATTCAGCCGACCTTCATCACCGACTATCCTATTGAGATGTCGCCACTGTGCAAGCGTCACCGCAACAACCCCGAGCTGACCGAACGCTTTGAGCTGATGGTGAATGGCAAGGAGCTGGCTAACGCCTACTCTGAGTTGAACGACCCGATTGACCAGGAGGAGCGTTTCAAGGAGCAGATGCGACTGGCGGCAAAGGGTGACGACGAAGCGATGATCATTGACCAGGACTTCTTGCGTGCATTGCAATATGGTATGCCTCCTACATCGGGCATCGGTATCGGTATCGACCGTCTGGTGATGCTGATGACGGGCAAGACCTTCATTCAGGAGGTGCTACTGTTCCCACAGATGCGCCCCGAGAAGGTAGCTCCAAAGGACAGTACAGAGAAATATACCGCACTGGGTATCAGTGAGGACTGGGTGCCTGTAATCCAGAAAGCGGGCTACAACCTGGTAAGTGATATGAAAGACGTGAACCCGCAGAAGCTGCACATGGACATCTGTGGTGTGAACAAGAAATATAAACTGGAGCTGCCCAACCCGACGGTGGCCGAGGTAACTGAATGGCAGAGCAAGATAGAGGGATGAGCATGAGGATAGCCATATTCGGTGGAGGCAGTTGGGCTACGGCCATTGCCAAGATATTTCTGGAGAAAGAACCGGAGATAAACTGGTACATGCGCCGTGATGACCGAATTGCCGATTTCATCGAACTGGGACATAATCCTGCCTACCTGACAGATGTGGCCTTTGACGTGAGCCGCATCCATTTCTCGTCGGACATCAACCTGACGGTGGAGAACTCGGACATACTGGTGCTGGCTATCCCGTCGCCCTACCTGAAGCAACACCTGCAGAAGCTGACCGCCTCGCTGAAGGACAAGGTGCTGCTAAGTGCTACCAAAGGTATCGTGCCAGATGAGAACATGACCATCTCGGAATATTTCCACGAGTATTACGATATGCCCGAAGAGAATATACTGGTAATGAGTGGACCCAGTCATGCTGAGGAGATTGCGTTAGAGCGCCTGACCTACCTCACTGTTGCGGGCAAGGACCAGAAGATGGCCAACTGTGTGGCAGAGAAGATGACCAACCACTATGTGCTGACATCGGTGAGCCGCGATATCGTGGGCATTGAGTACGCAGCCGTACTGAAAAACATCTACGCCATCTGTGCGGGTATCTACAACGGACAGAAATATGGCGACAATTTCCACGCCGTTCTGATATCCAACGCCATCCGCGAGATGAAACGCTTCCTGAGCGCTATCTCTCCTGGCAAACGAATGGTGACGAATTCCGCCTATTTGGGTGATTTACTGGTGACCAGTTACTCTAACTTCAGCCGCAACCGTGTGTTTGGCACCATGATTGGCAAGGGGTATTCTGTAAAAGCAGCCCAGGTGGAGATGGAGATGGTAGTAGAAGGTTTCTACGGCACCAAGTGCATCTATGAAATCAACGACCGCTACAAGGTGGACATGCCTATTTTAGATGCAGTGTATCATATCCTCTACGATAAAGTCAATGCTCGTATGGAACTGAAGGAACTGACGAAGAGATTTAACTGATTACGCCCATAGTATGAGGGACTGCCCCGAAGTGAAACAGGGCAATTATTTGGGAAATATATAAATTTAATTTGTGATAATATGATTACTTTAAACATTGAAAAGACATTTGGATTCGTATCCAAAGAGAATGTGTATGGCTATGCTGCTAAAGCTAAAGCAGCCCGCGAGGCTTTGGAGAATGGCACAGGCAAAGGCAACGACTTCTTGGGTTGGTTGCACCTGCCATCTTCTATCACCAAGGAACACCTGGCTGATCTGAAAGAGACTGCCAAGGTTCTGCGTGAGAACTGCGACGTAGTGGTGGTGGCTGGTATCGGTGGCAGCTATTTAGGTGCACGTGCCGTTATCGAGGCTTTATCTAACAGCTTCGAGTGGCTGTTGGACAACAAGCAGAACCCAGTGATTCTGTTTGCAGGCAACAACATCAGCGAGGACTACCTCTTTGAGCTGACTGAATACGTAAAGGGCAAACGCTTTGGTGTCATCAACATCTCTAAGTCTGGTACTACTACTGAGACTGCGTTAGCTTTCCGCCTGCTGAAAAAGCAATGCGAGGATGAGCGCGGCAAGGTGCTGGCAAGGAAGGTGATTGTGGCTATTACCGATGCCAAGAAGGGTGCTGCTCGTGTAACAGCTGACAAGGAAGGTTACAAGTCATATGTAATTCCTGACAATGTGGGTGGTCGTTTCTCAGTGCTCACTCCTGTAGGCTTGCTGCCTATCGCTGTGGCTGGCTTCGACATCGAGAAATTGGTGGCTGGTGCTGCTGAGATGGAGAAGGCTACTGGCGTTGACGTGCCTTTCGAGCAGAACATCGCTATGCAGTATGCTGCCGTTCGCAACGAGCTGTATCGTCATGGCAAGAAGATTGAGATTATGGCTAATTTCTGCCCGAAACTGCATTATGTAAGTGAGTGGTGGAAGCAGTTGTACGGCGAGTCTGAGGGTAAGGATAATCTGGGTATCTATCCTGCTTCTGTTGACCTGACTACCGACCTGCACTCTATGGGTCAGTGGATCCAGGAAGGCGAGCGTTCTATCTTCGAGACTGTACTGTCAGTAGATAAGGTGAACCACACCGTAGAATTCCCATTCGACGAGGAAAACCTGGATGGTTTGAACTTCTTGGCTGGCAAGCGTGTTGACGAGGTGAACAAGATGGCAGAGTTGGGTACTCAGTTGGCACACGTTGATGGTGGTGTACCTAACATCCGCGTCGTTATCCCATGTCTGAATGAGGAGAACATCGGTCAGTTGCTGTACTTCTTCGAGGTAGCTTGCGGAATCAGCGGTTACATCCTGGATGTGAACCCATTCAACCAGCCTGGTGTAGAGGCTTACAAGAAAAACATGTTTGCCTTGCTAAACAAGCCTGGCTATGAGGCTGAGTCTAAAGCTATCCAAGCTCGTCTGAACGGATAATGACTGTTGAAGGAAAAGACAACAGAACTTGTATGAACAATTCCTCCCCTTATACAGGAGAGGATGCAACACATACGGAGGGGCATGTAAATCAGGCCGAGGCAGCATGCTCCCCCATCCCAAAGGGTACCCCCTCCTCATCAGAGGGGGACCTTTTACTTAAATACCCTCTATGGGGCAAATCTGCCCCCTCTCTTTCTTCTATTCATCTCAAGGCTGTACTCTTCGATATGGACGGGGTACTGTTTGACTCGATGCCCTATCATGCTGATGCGTGGGTTACCTCAATGACAAAATACGGTTTGCCGATGACACGCGAGGTGGCTTTCATGAATGAAGGGCGAACAGGTATGAGCACCATCAATCTGATATACAACGAGGTTTATGGCAAGGACGCCAGCAAGGAACTGATTGACGAAATCTACTTGGATAAATGCAACGAGTTTGCCAAGCATCCTGACCCTGATCGTATGCCCGGTGCGTTGGACTTGCTGAGGAAACTGAAACGTGACAGCATCATGCCTGTGTTGGTGACAGGCTCTGGGCAGCATACGCTCTTTGCCCGTTTCGATAGGGACTATCCAGGTATGTTTGAACGCGACAAGATGGTGACCGCCTATGATGTGAAATATGGCAAGCCAAACCCCGAACCTTATCTGATGGGACTCAAGAAGGCTGGAGTCAAGGCCAACGAGGCGATTGTGATTGAGAACGCTCCCATCGGCGTACAGGCTGGTGTAGCAGCTGGTGTCTTCACCATTGCTGTCAATACGGGTCCGCTGAAAGACAGTGTCCTGCTCGATGCTGGTGCCCACCTGCTTTATCCTTCCATGCAGGCTCTCTGCGATAACTGGGAGGAGTTATTCGAACAACTTAAATAAAAAACTCCCCGTTGGGGGAGT
>OMSH01000247.1 GCA_900313715.1 uncultured Prevotellaceae bacterium | reverse complement strand
TCCTGCTGCAGCTGCAGCTCCAGAACCTGCAAAGGTTAGCCGTCCAGCTGGTGGCGGTGGCAAGAGTGGCATCAAGTCTCCTCTGCCAGGTGTAATCCTGCAGATTAAGGTAAATGTTGGCGATGAAGTGAAGCGCGGACAGGTACTGATGGTATTGGAAGCCATGAAGATGGAGAACAACATTCCTTCCGATCGCGATGGAAAGGTTGTTGCAATTAATGTTAGCAAGGGTGATTCTATCCTTGAAGGTACTGACCTTATTGTTATTGAATAAAGAATATGGGAGAATTTATTAGTTTCTTAGGATCCAACCTACAGACATTCTGGGAGTACACAGGCTATGCAAATGCTACCCTGGGCAACTGGATCATGATCCTTGTGGGTTTGGTATTCATCTACCTGGCTGTAACCAAAGAGTTCGAGCCTATGTTGCTCGTACCAATAGGCTTCGGTATCTTGGTAGGTAACGTGCCTTTCAACCTCGATGCAGGTTTGAAAGTAGGTGTATATGAATCTAACTCCGTATTCAACATTCTGTACGGAGGTGTGACTAACGGCTGGTATCCACCACTGATTTTCCTCGGCATCGGTGCCATGACCGACTTCTCTGCTCTGATTTCACAGCCTCGTCTGGTACTCATCGGCGCAGCTGCCCAGTTCGGTATATTTGGTGCTTACATGTTGGCACTGTTGTTGGGCTTTGATCCTCAGCAGGCAGGTGCTATCGGTATCATCGGTGGTGCTGACGGTCCTACTGCTATCTTCCTTTCAAGTAAGCTGGCACCAAACTTGATGGGTGCCATCGCTGTGGCTGCTTACTCATACATGGCACTGGTGCCAGTGATTCAGCCCCCTATCATGCGACTGCTTACCACCAAGAAAGAACGCGTTATCCGTATGAAACCTCCAAGAGCCGTTTCTAAGAATGAGAAGGTAATCTTCCCAATCGTAGGTCTGTTGCTGACAGCTTTCCTGGTACCTTCAGGTCTACCTCTGTTAGGTATGCTGTTCTTCGGTAACCTACTGAAGGAAAGTGGCGTAACCCGTCGTCTTGCAGAAACTGCACGTAACCAGTTGATTGACGTTGTAACCATACTGTTAGGATTCACTGTTGGTTGCTCAACTCAGGCTTCTGAGTTCATTACCGTTAACTCTCTGCTCATTTTCGGTCTGGGCGCATTGTCATTCGTGATTGCAACCGCTTCTGGTGTGCTGTTCGTGAAGTTCTTCAACCTGTTCCTGAAAGAGGGCAACAAAATCAATCCTTTGATTGGTAACGCAGGTGTATCCGCTGTACCAGATGCTGCTCGTATCTCTCAGAATGTAGGTCTGGAATACGACCCATCCAACTACCTGCTTATGCAGGCTATGGGTCCTAACGTAGCCGGTGTAATTGGTTCAGCTGTGGCAGCCGGTGTATTGCTGGGCTTCCTGATTTAAGAATCTGTCTTAATCACATGAAAAAAAAGCGGGGAAAGTTTGATACTTTCTCCGCTTTTCTTTTTACCTTTGTAATATATACTTAAACATCATTAAACCATGAAGAAACTATTCTCTATGTTGGGAGCCCTGATGCTCAGCTTCTCCTCCCATGCCACAACTATCAACAAAATTGACCCACCCTACTGGTATGCAGGGCTGCAGCATCACGAACTGCAACTAATGGTATATGGTCAAGATATTGGCTTTTCACAGGTAAGCACCGACTATCCAGGTGTTTTCATCACAAAAACAGTTACTTTAGAAAGCCGCAACTATTTGATAGTCTATCTTGACATCAAGGATGCCAAACCTGGCAAGATGCAACTCACCTTTACAAAGGACAAACAACAATTGAAGCAGGAATACGAGTTGAAGGCACGTTCCAAGAAGGGAGAGGAGCATGTTGGCTTTGATAGCAGTGATGTTCTCTATTTGCTGATGCCCGATCGCTTCGCCAATGGAGATGAGAGCATTGACAACATAAAAGGAATGTCAGATTACAAAGTAGACCGAACTAACCCAAGTGGACGTCATGGTGGTGACATGAAAGGCATAGAACAGCATCTCGACTACTTCACCGAACTAGGCGTTACTGCCCTCTGGTTTACACCCGTGCTTGAAAACAATATGCGTGGAGGTTCATATCATGGTTACGCCACTACCGATTATTATAAGGTCGACCCACGTTTCGGCACAAATGAAGAGTATAAGCAGTTGATTGCCAAAGCACATCAGAAAGGCCTCAAAGTAGTGATGGACATGATATTCAACCATTGTGGGAGCGAACATATATGGTTAAAGGATATGCCTTCACGCGACTGGTTCAACCATTCTGATTATAAGGACCATTTCGTACAGACCAACTACCGTCTTACTCCTGTGGTAGACCCATACTCATCTAAACACGATTATGACCGCATGGCTAACGGTTGGTTTGTTCGTACAATGCCAGACCTAAACCAGAACAATCCACATGTAATGACATATCTGTTGCAAACCAGTATCTGGTGGGTGGAATATGCTGACATAGACGGCATTCGAATGGACACCTATCCGTATGCCGATTATCAGGCAATGAGTCATTGGATGTATATTATTAATAAGGAGTACCCTAACTTTAATGTGGTGGGAGAATCATGGGTCACCGACCCTGCTTTTACTGCATGGTTCCAAAAAGACTCAAAACTATCAAAGCCACTGAACAGCAACCTGACTACGGTAATGGATTTCAGTTTCTTTGACAAGGTAAATATTGCTAAGAAGGAGCAGAGCGACGGACAAGGACGAGGCCTCGACCGCATCTATAACAATTTCGTATATGATTTCCTTTATCCTAACCCATTGTCGGTACTGACATTCATAGAGAATCATGATACTGACCGTTACTTAGAAGAGGGACAGGACTTCGCATCATTGAAGCAAGCAATTACTATGTTGCTTACTGTACCTCGCATCCCTCAATTATATTATGGGACTGAAGTATTGCTGAACGGTGTGAAAAACATCACTGATGGCTACGTGCGCAAAGACTTCCCTGGCGGTTGGAAAGGTGACAAACAAAACGCTTTCACTGCAGCGGGTCGTACTGCTGCCCAAAACGAGTGTTTCGATTTCTACAAAACCATTCTTCATTGGCGCAAGGGTAATGAAGTTATTAGCCGTGGTAACATGACACACTTCATTGTAGAAAATAGCGTTTATGCTTATGCTCGCCAACTGAATGACAAGACCGTGTTTGTGATGCTCAACGGAAGCGACAAAGAGACCACTGCAGACCTCAGTATCTATGCTGAAATCCTACAAGGTTATGCATCAGGCAAGGATGTGTTAACAGGAAAAACTATCCAACTAGGCAAAGAGTTGAAGATGCAACCTCGCGAGACACTGCTTATTGAACTATAGAACGACTTCTTTTTCTGCAAATACCTTCAACCTCCCCATCATACAAATGGGGAGGTTTG
>OMSH01000275.1 GCA_900313715.1 uncultured Prevotellaceae bacterium | reverse complement strand
CCTGCGGGTACTCCCCCTATATAAGGGGGAGAGCTTTAAGGAACCATCAAGCTCTTACGGGGAAGAGCTTCACTTTAAACTCCTCCCCTTAGTTAGGGGAGGTGCCTAAAAGGCAGAGGGGTATGTAATTATTATGGTAACAAGAAACAACATAAAGATTTACAACAGCCTGGTGCCTATGTCGTTAGTATTCGATATAGGCACCAAGCTTCGTAACGCACTGTACAACAAGCAATGGCTGAGTTCCAAGAGCTACCCCCTGCCTGTTATCTGCGTAGGCAACCTCGCTGTAGGCGGAACAGGCAAAACCCCACACACAGAATACCTCATCGACCTTTTACAAGCACAAGGACTGCATGTGGCGACCCTCAGTCGTGGATACAAGCGCCAAACCAAGGGCTATCTCAAAGCCACACCACAAAGCACCGTTCAGGATATTGGTGACGAGCCTTGGCAACTCATGCAAAACCACCCCGACATCACTGTAGCTGTAGATGAAGACCGTTGTCATGGCATCGAGCAACTCATGCAAGAGCAACCCAAGACAGACGTCATCCTCCTCGATGATGCCTTTCAGCATCGGTCAGTGAAAGCAGGACTCAACATTCTGCTCACCGACTACCGTCGCCTCTACACCAGAGATATGCTCCTGCCGGCAGGCAGACTTCGTGAGAGCAAGAACGGAGCCCGTAGAGCCCACATCGTGATAGTCACCAAATGCCCGACCAACTTGTCAGAAGCCGAGGCCAACGACATCCAGGCTGAGTTGCACCTTCTGCCCCATCAGCAACTCTATTTCTCCACCATCGCCTATGCCAAACCACTGGCCATATTTGATGCTGCCCCTTGGCCACAGGACATTGATGCCACCTACACCCTGTTAGCCATCACTGGCATCGCCCATCCGGAATCAATGATTGACTATCTGCATAGCCTCACGCCCCACGTAGAGCACATGAGCTATGCCGACCATCATGATTTCACCGCTAAAGAACTCCAGCAGATACAGCAAACCTTTGCCCAACTACCAGAGAAGAAACTCATCATCACCACACAAAAAGATGCTGCCAGACTGCAGAGCCTTGCCTCACTGCTCACTCCTGCCATCCGTCAGCACCTCTATGCTTTGCCCATCCAGGTGCAGTTCCTGCACCAGCAGCAAACGGCTTTTAATCAAAGCATCATCAACTACCTAAATCGTTGATTTAGCCACGTTCACCATATTCTAATTTTGTAGAAGGAGCATCTTTACTACGGATTTCTCCCGTAGTAGGATCTATAAAAGATGTTCCTCCAGAAACGTCTGTCCAGGATAGGCCTATGGGACGTGGAGAGATCATTCCGCCCACTACACTATCCAACTCATCGCCAGAAAGCTCCTGACGCATCACCACCTGCTGATTATTGTCAACACCTTCAATGGTGACTCTCTTAACATTGTCGTCAATCTCAATATTGACAACACGTTTTTCATTTGTTGACATAAAACTATTATTCTGTTTTACGATTACTACTTTTAAGGAATAAATTTACCTTTTATGGGAGTTAATTTTGGCGGTGTATATGCTCCACCCGTAACAGCATTGAGGTCATCCTCGTTCAGTTCCTTGCGCATCACCACTTGCTGGTCCTTGTCCTCACCAGTAACGGTAACCTTCTTTACATCATTGTCTATCTCGAAAGACAGAACACGTTTTTCATTGGTTGCCATAGTATTACAAGATTTTTCCAGATTTATTAGTCATATAAACAAACTTCTTCCCATTTGGGTCTGACGCCCCCTGAGACATTGTCGAGGTCATTCTCGTTCAGTTCCTGCCTCATAACCACTTTATCATCAGCATCCTTGCCTGTGATAGCCACCTTCTTCACGTTGTTGTCAAGCTCAACTTGCAACACACGTTTGTCTTTGTTCTCTTCCATATTGTAATAATTTCGAATTACTATCTATAAAACAACACCACTTGAAATTAGCTATCTTCTTATTAAATCTTTAAAAAGTTACACTTTGTAGGTTGCTTAATATTAGCTTTAAACACCCCACCAGTAATCTGATCAAGGTCATCCTCATTCAGTTCTTGCCTCATAACCACTTTATCATCAGCATCCACGCCAGTGATAGCAACCTTCTTCACGTTGTTGTCAATCTCCACCTGCAACACACGCTTGTCATTATTTACCTCTTTCATAATATAATGTTTTAATCATTAATACCGTCCTCCTGCTCGTAGTAATAAGAATAGTCGATGCCCTTCATAAAGATTTCTCGGTCATCAATACGGTCAGTCATTGCCCCTTGAAGTAAGTATTCGACTATCAAGGATGCAAGTGACATCTATCTCCGGCAATAATACAATATGGAAGCCCACCTGCTATCTGATCCAAATCATCCTCGCTCAGTTCCTGCCTCATAACCACTTTATCATCAGCATCCACGCCAGTGATAGCAACCTTCTTCACGTTGTTGTCAAGTTCTACCTGCAACACACGTTTGTTTTTATTTTCTTCTTTCATAATACTACTTAATTAATGAATTTATTTGCAAATTTAAACAAAGAAAATGATTATAACAATAATAATAAATGTAAGATGTTTTAATATTTGATCAAATTGGTTGTATCTCAACATTTTTAAATTAATATTAGGAATTGTCTTCGACTTGCACTATCTTTGGATAACATAGGCGGCGTCTCAACATAAAAAATAAACGAGTTTATTTTGTTCTGTCTTCGACTTGCACTATCTTTGCAATAACAATAATTAAGACTATAAGTTATATGATAAGGAAAATTCAACAAACAGCTGAGTTCCTGAGAGGGAAAATTAAACAATGTCCGGAAACTGCCATTATCCTGGGTACTGGCTTAGGCGGTCTGGCTCAGGAGATTACTGACAAGAAGGAAATTATGTATCATGATATCCCTAACTTCCCAGTATCGACCGTGGAGGGACACAAGGGCAAACTGATTATTGGCAAGCTGGGCGAAAAAGAGGTGATTGCCATGCAGGGAAGATTCCATTTCTACGAGGGCTACTCGCTGCAGCAGGTGACATTTCCCATCAGGGTGTTCCGTGAACTGGGTGTGAAGACGCTGTTCGTATCTAATGCCAGCGGTGGATGTAACCCCCATTTCAAGGTGGGCGACCTGATGATCTTGACTGACCATATCAACTTTATGTGCGGCAACCCGCTGTGGGGTCCTAACATACCTTATGGTCCTCGATTCCCTGGCATGAAGGAGGTGTATGACAAAGAACTTATCCGCAAAGCCGATACCATAGCCGAAGAGTTAGGTATCAAGTTACAACATGGTGTATATCTGGCTACACAAGGGCCAACATTTGAGACACCGGCAGAATATAAGATGTTCCGGATTTGGGGAGCCGATGCTGTGGGCATGTCAACAGTGCCAGAGGTGATTGTGGCAGTACATTGCGGTCTGAAGATTTTCGGCATCTCTGCCATCACCGATATGGGTGTGGGCGAGGATGCTGTCGAGGCAAGTCATGAGGAGGTACAGAAAGCTGCTGCTATGGTAGAGCCGCAGATGTGCGCCTTGATGCGTGAAATGATTAACCGCTCATAAAACTTATATTATGAGAACAGAAATAGCAACATTGGGAGAGTTTGGTCTGATTGACTACTTGACCAAAGGCATCCAACCTTTGCATGCTTCCACCCAGAAAGGCGTCGGCGATGATGCTGCGGTACTCTCCTATCCTGCCGACAAGCAGGTGTTGGTGACCACCGATTTGTTGTTGGAGGGTGTGCACTTCGACTTGGTATATACTCCTTTGAAGCATCTTGGTTACAAGGCAGCAGTGGTGAATTTCAGCGACATCTACGCTATGAACGGTACGCCAAGGCAGATTACTGTGTCATTAGGCATTTCTAAACGATTCTCCGTGGAGGATATGGAAATGCTGTATGCGGGCATCCGTCTGGCGTGCGAGGATTATGGCGTGGATATCGTAGGTGGCGACACTACGTCGTCACTTACAGGGCTGACCATCAGCATCACTTGTATAGGTGAGGCTGAGAAAGATAAAGTGGTTTATCGCAACGGTGCTCAGGAGACTGACTTGATTTGTGTGAGTGGCAACTTGGGTGCTGCCTATATGGGCTTGCAGTTGTTGGAACGTGAGAAAGCGGTGCTGAACGGTTCTGACAAGGATGTGCAACCTGACTTTGCTGGCAAGGAATATATTCTGGAGCGTCAGCTGAAGCCTGAGGCACGCAAGGATATTATCGAAAAACTGGCGGAGGCAGGTATCCAACCTACTGCGATGATGGATATCTCGGATGGTTTGTCGTCGGAGCTGATGCACATCTGCAAACAGAGCAACAAGGGTTGCAGGATTTATGAGGAGCATCTGCCGATTGACTACCAGACGGCAGCAATGGCGGAGGAATTTAACATGAACCTGACAACGTGTGCGCTGAATGGTGGCGAAGACTACGAACTGCTGTTTACAGTGCCTTTAGCTTGTCATGAAAAAATTCAGGATATCAGCGATATACGTATGATTGGACATATCACTAAGCCTGAGTTGGGATGTGCCTTGATTACACGTGATGGGCAAGAATTTGAGTTGAAAGCACAGGGGTGGAATCCGCTAAAAGAGCAGAATTCGTAAAATTTTCACTCTAATGTTTGGTGGATTCAGAAAAAAGTCATACCTTTGCACCCGTTATCTGAAAAGGATAATAAAAACATGATGGTGTCATAGCTCAGTTGGTAGAGCAAAGGACTGAAAATCCTTGTGTCCCCGGTTCGATTCCTGGTGACACCACTCTTAGAAAGAGTAGTAGTTTGTAAATAAAAACCCTGAACTCCTTTAATGTTGTTCAGGGTTTTATT
>OMSH01000248.1 GCA_900313715.1 uncultured Prevotellaceae bacterium | reverse complement strand
GAATATGCAGCACTCTGGGCATTCACCACCAAGATAACAGGCAATTGCAATATCCTTGCCACCTCAGCACAAGAACCTCTGTCACGATCGTAGCCGTCAAACAAGCCCATCATTCCTTCAACTACGCAAACATCAGCATCTTGAGCGTGTCCGTAATAAACCTCCCGCAAATGCACCTTTGAAGCCATAAAAGAATCTAAGTTATATGAAGGACGTTTGCAAACGCGCTCATGAAACTTTGTGTCAATATAATCGGGACCACACTTAAATGGTTGCACCATAAATCCTTTGCGTGTCAAAAACGCCATCAGACCTCGACTCACAGTAGTCTTTCCCGTGCCCGAAGCAGGAGCAGCAATCAGAAATTGTGAGATATTTCTCATGTTTGCACATTTTTTTATTAGCCAAAGATAAGTAATTTTTTCGAAAAAAAATGTATATTCGCAGAGTAAAAACAGAAATAAAGACATCCATGAAAAAAATCATCATGATAACAGGTGGAGCGCGTTCTGGCAAAAGCAGTTACGCAGAGCAACTAGCACTGAGTCTATCATCTAACCCTGTCTATCTGGCAACCGCTCGCATATGGGACGATGAGTTTCGCCAACGAGTGAAGATACATCAGGAACGACGTGGTCCTGAATGGACCAACATCGAAGAGGAGAAAGAGCTGAGCAAGCACTTGATATCAGGACGTGTGGTTCTCATCGACTGCATCACCATGTGGTGCAACAATTTCTTCTTTGACCTGCACGATGATGTGGATGCAACACTTGATGCTATGAAGCTTGAGTTTGGTAAGTTCACCTATCAGGATGCAATCTTTATTTTTGTCACAAACGAGATTGGGTTGGGCGGCACATCACCCAACGACATTCAACGTCGCTTCACCGACCTGCAAGGATGGTTCAATCAATATGTAGCATCACAAGCTGATGAAGTAATATTAATGGTCAGTGGAATACCAATGAAAATCAAATAAATAGTAATGCAAATATTCAATATACAACAACCTGCTTTGGGTATTAAAAATGCTTTGGTAGATAAGATTAACAACCTTACCAAACCAAAAGGCTCGTTAGGCACCTTAGAAGAACTGGCCCTACAAATAGGCTTGATTCAGCAAACTCTCAGTCCACAGCTATGCCATCCTCAAAACATCATTTTCTGTGCAGATCATGGCATTGCCGACGAAGGAGTAAGTGTGTCACCCAAAGAAGTGACTTGGCAACAAACCATCCACTTCACCCACGGTGGTGGAGGAGTGAATTTCCTGACACACCAACACGGTTTCGATTTAAAGATTGTTGATGCCGGAGTGGATTTCGACCTGCCCTATGAACGAGGCATCATCAATATGAAAGTGCGCAAGGGCACCCGCAATTTTCTATATGAAGCTGCTATGACGGAGGAAGAAATGAACCTCTGTATAGAACGTGGTGCCGAAATGGTGAAACGTTGCGAGGCTGAAGGAAGCAACATTTTGAGCTTTGGTGAGATGGGCATTGGCAATACTTCACCCTCCTCCATATGGATGCACCTTTTTACTGATATACCTCTTGCACTGTGCGTAGGGGCTGGTAGTGGTCTCAACACACAGGGGGTAAACCGTAAGTTGCAGATTCTTCAACAAGCAGTAGATAATTACAAAGGAAGCAAATTACCCAAAGAAATCATAAGCTATTTCGGAGGTTACGAGATGGTAATGGCCATCGGTGCCATGTTGCAAGCAGCCGAAGACCACCTTATTATATTAGTTGATGGCTTCATCATGACGGCCTGCATGTTAGCAGCGATGCAACTCTACCCAGCGGTAAAGCACTATGCCATCTTCGGGCATTGTGGTGACGAGTCGGGGCATAAGTTACTATTAGATGCTATGGGTGCCAAACCACTCTTGAACCTGGGGTTGCGACTGGGTGAAGGCACTGGTGCCATCTGTGCTTATCCCATTGTTGATTCTGCCGTGAGAATGATCAACGAGATGGAGAGCTTCCAGAAAGCCTCTATCACGAAATATTTTTAGTAACATGGACAGGATATTGGCAACATTGATGTTTTTCACCCGCCTGCCTTTCTGGCGCATCAAGCAGGTGGATGCCGAGCACTTCAAGCATGTGGTACCTTACTGGCCATTGGCAGGGTGGCTTACAGGTGGCATCATGGTGGGCGTACTTTGGTTGACAAGCCAAGTAATGCCATTAAGCATGGCGTGGTTATTAGCTATCGTATCCCGACTACTAGTCACTGGTTGTTTACATGAAGATGGGTTAGCTGATTTCTGCGATGGCATGGGTGGTGGCGTAACACGCGAACGTATTCTTTTGATTATGAAGGATTCGCACATTGGCACATATGGAGTAATCGGACTTATCATCTATTTTCTGTTGCTCACTCAAATGAGTGCCCTGCCCTTGTCGCTTTTATGTGCCATAGTTTTCACTGGCGATGTATGGTGCAAGTTTGTATCATCTCACATAATCAATATTTTACCATATGCACGTAAGGAAGAAGAAGCCAAGAACAAGACCATTTATCAACGCATGAGTGCAATTGAGGCATTCATCGGTGCCCTGTTGGGGACCATACCAGCTGTAGTTTTTCTGCCCAAAATATTCTGGCCTGCATTACTGGCACCAGTGGTGGTTTTCATCCTTCTCGTATGGTTAATGAAACGTCGTATCCAAGGCTATACAGGTGATTGTTGTGGAGCTTTATTTCTAATCTGTGAGCTATTCTACCTCCTTATCTGTTTAGTACTATATTCACATTAATTCTCAATTTTCAATTCTCAATTAACATGAAAATAACCCTCATCCGACATACCTCTGTTGATGTACTACAAGGCACCTGCTACGGACATACCGATGTACCTGTAAAGGCTACATTCCCAGAAGAAGCCGCATTGGTCAAGAGCAACCTTGAAGTCCATACACCCTTCGACAAGGTCTATTGCAGTCCGCTCTCCAGAGCCGTCAGGCTCGCCTCTTACTGCGGCTATCCTGATGCCCAGCGAGATGAGCGATTAATGGAGATGAATATGGGGGATTGGGAAATGCAACGTTACGACGAGATTACCGACCCCTATATTCAGGATTGGTACAACGACTACCTGCACCTGCCTACCCCAAACGGAGAATCGTTCGAGATGCAGCTCCGCCGAGTTAGTGAGTTCCTGGATGAGCTACGCAAACAACCCTATGAAAATGTAGCCATTTTTGCCCACGGAGGAGTCCTCATATGCGCCCAGGTCTATGCTGGCATTGTATCTTTCGACGAAGCCTTCTCTGCTTTGTTGCCCTATGGTGGCATCACGCAGATACAACTCACCTGATTTAGAGCCAAAAGCCCCCAGACTTTTATTCCGCTATTGTATCAATTATAGCTACATCTATGACCGGCATGAGCTATTAAAATTTTACAAATACCCACATAACCACCATCAATCTGATTTAGGTCATCCTCATTAAGTTCTTGCTTCATAATCACTTTATCGGCAGCATCAACGCCAGTGATAGCCACCTTCTTCACGTTGTCACCAAGCTCTACCTGCAACACCCGTTTGTCTTTATTCTCTTCTTTCATGACATTTGTTGTTTTAAAAATTCTAACTGAAAATATAAATAAACGGATACAACCTATAATGCGTGATTTGTAATGCGATAGTCAGCTATGGGTGCCACCCTCATCGGATGGCGCGTAGCAATACGATAGGCCAAACCTATCTGCCTGAATTCGTCCAAGAAAGCATTGAGGTAGGTGTCATCAGCAAACCGCTGCATCAGGCTGATACAGAATGTACCTCCCACCGCACTCATCTCTATCGCGAGGGCATACGGGGTATAGGCCTCTGTGTACATCTCACTCACGTATTGTTCGGTAGCACCAAGATTAGCTTTGCCCACATAGCTGACACAGGCGGTGGCAACCGATGTAACTTTACCGTAGGCATTGGCCATTGCCTGATGGCGCCCCACAAGGGTGGGAATTTTTTCGAACATGTCTTGTGTATTCTTACTTTGCCAGAAATTCTCAATGACGTTGTCTGCATCTGACTGTAGAACCACCATACCTCGGAAGATGGTTTGCTGCGTTTTAAGATCCATCTCTCGCATCTCATCGTTCAAGGTGAGGCGGAGCGATCCTGCAAGGGTTTGACCGGCCAGCGGACAGCCAAGGGCAGGACGCTGGTTGACAGCCAGAGCTACCGTCGGAACACCTTCTGTTATGTCGGGATGCAAACGGGCAATGGCACGAGTAAGCAATAGCGACACGAGCGTTGCAGGCGAAGTGTCGCCTGATGATACATACTTCATCATCTCCTGCTCTTCAACAAGAATGTTGATGGTTTCCACATTCTCGTTTACCGTTACCTTTGCCTGTGTTGATAGATTAATGCAACGTAGCCGTTCCGGAATGGGTAGCGGAAGCAGGTTGTCGGGCTTAGCCTGTGCTGCAGGGTCCTCCCATTCCTCAGGACTAATAATGTCGCCAGCCACACGAATGTTCGCCATACTCATACCTTCAGGCGTAAGAATACGCTCCACATGCACACCCTTTGGCAGTGATATTCTTTCACGGCTCAGCGTTGCATCGTAGCGACGGCAAGAATATTCGTAAAGCAAGGTTCGTAAGATGTTATACGCTCCCGTACCGTCGGTCAGGCAATGGAAGAAATCCATGGCGATGTACTTGTCCCAATAAGAGAATGCCAGCAGATGGTTGTTCGATTCAGGGGCAATCAGTCTCACAGGTTTTTCCCCTTCGCTTACCATCCACGGCTCACTATTGTCTTCATATACAAAATATTCCGTACCTTCAGTATCTTTTCTAATACCGAGTTTCACTTGATAGTAAGGATAACGCTGACTCGTTGATTCTACTGCCTTAAGCAATAAATCACCATCAACAGGATCCCTCATCTTCAATGTCATTCTGACCGTCCATGACATCTGTTCTCCTGCCCATGTCAAGAAGAATCTTTCGGAAAGCAGTTTATTTCCTATATTATAATTCATAACCTGTTCTATGCTATTACCATATTTCACCTACAAATATAATGAAAGTCAAATACAATTCCAAAAAAATTTTGAGAATTGTTAAGACGCAGCTTATATTATCTAAATACTACAACATACCAACAT
>OMSH01000249.1 GCA_900313715.1 uncultured Prevotellaceae bacterium | reverse complement strand
GTGGCTGCTGCGTCACTGATCTCATACACCACCTTGTTGCCGTTCTTGTCGGTGGTGGTCACCTCATGGCTTTGTGCCATCATAGCGGTCATTCCAATTGCGGCTACCGCCATTGTCATCATTATTCTTTTCATAATCTGCAATTGTTTTATTTCATAATTCTGAACATTAGACGCATCCAGTGCGCATAAAAGTTGCAGCTATGTTACTTTTTTTTTCTTTATTTTCCTGCAAAGTTATATTTTTGCAGATAGAAACAATAAGAATGAAGCTAAAAATGATGGATGAGCGAGCAACAGACCCTACACTCAGCAAGGCCCCCCACGGATATCTTCCACTTGATTTTGTCAGACAGATGTCGTCATTGTTAGGTGAGGCTGAGGCAGCTGACTTAGAGCGTGCTTTGCAGGAAGAACCATCCATCAGTATCCGTCTCAACCCTGCCAAGTTGGTGGAACCCTCTAATGCCTCGCCATATATGAATAAGGTGCCTTGGTGTAATGATGGCCGATATTTGTCAGAGCGACCTCAGTTTACTTTCGATCCCTTATTACATGCTGGATGCTACTATGTGCAGGAGGCTTCCTCTATGTTCGTCAGTCAGGCCATACGCCAGTATGTCGGCACATCAGTATTTGTACTAGACTTGTGCGCAGCTCCTGGAGGTAAGTCCACTTTGCTTCGTTCTTCTTTACCAGAAGGAAGTGTGCTCGTTTGTAATGAGATTATGCGTAACCGTGCCCAGATATTGGCTGAGAATATGGTGAAGTGGGGCTATCCTGATGTGATGGTCACTAACAATGCTTCAGAGGATTTTTCTGAATGTGCTCATTGCTTTGACCTTATTCTAGCAGATGTGCCTTGCTCTGGTGAGGGCATGTTTCGTAAAGATGACGAGGCGATTAGTTGCTGGAGCCTTGAAAATGTGCAAATGTGTGCCGAGCGTCAACGGCACCTTATAAATAATATATGGCCTGCGTTGAAACCAGGAGGTATCTTGATTTATAGTACCTGTACCTATAATGCGGAAGAAGATGAACGCAATGTTTCATGGATTATGCAGGAGTTTGGGGCGAGTGTCCTGCCTGTAAATGTCCCTGAAGGATGTGATATTATGGGCAATATGATAGTAGGTGATTATCCAGTATATCATTTCATGCAGCACAAGGTGAAGGGAGAGGGTT
Organism: uncultured Prevotellaceae bacterium; assembly: GCA_900313715.1. Lineage (GTDB taxonomy): Bacteria > Bacteroidota > Bacteroidia > Bacteroidales > Bacteroidaceae > Bacteroides. The sequence goes on along the minus strand of OMSH01000249.1, from coordinate 2,037 downwards.
TCTTCATGGCGGTGATTCGCAAGCCCGATGAGCCTGGTTTCCGACCTTTCCGTTTGCCTGATGTATCAGCCCTTGAGAAAGACAAGAAAAAGAAGAAGGATAAGAAACAAGTGTCGTTGCCAGTGAAGGAGATCCTTAATGAAGTGCAACGATGGATACTCAATCCAGACAACTTCTATTGGCAAGTTACTGAGGAAGGTGTGCGTGCCCTGCCATTGTCAATGGCCTCGTTCTATCTATGGGGGCAGAAGAATGGCTTAAAGATATTAGAAGCAGGAGTCCAGGTAGCCTCATTAAAAGGAAAAGAGCCTATTCCAACCCATGCTTTGGCCATGAGTACCCAACTCAATATAGATGCTTTTGTTGGTCATGAGGTAACCTATACTCAAGCTATCGCTTACCTGCGTAAGGAGTCAATTGTGTTGTCACCCGATGCTCCTAAAGGTTATGTCTTGCTTACATATAGGAAAATACCTATAGGTTTTGTTAAGAATTTGGGTAATAGAGCCAACAACCTCTATCCTCAAGAATGGAGAATCAGAAGTAGTTATATTCCAGAAAAGTTTGATGTGATTTAGTTGGCGTCTTCGTCCTCGTCATAGAAGTCGTGCCAATCCTCCTCTTCTTCATCCATAAAGATAGTAGTTGGCGTAATGTCCTCATCCTCGCCTTCTTCTTCCATCTCATGTTGGAGGTAGGTGATTTCTTTTGGTCTATGCACCAACGTATCGTTGGCCACGGGAATTTCTTTCTGCAGTTCGTGCCAGAGCAAGTCTTTTAACTTTTGGATATTCAGCCCCGTGATGGATGATATAAATACATGCGGCACATCGTCAGGCAAAGTCTGTTCCATCTCTGCCATAAGCTCTTCGTCCAGCATGTCACACTTGGTAATAGCCAACACCCTTTGTTTGTCGGCCAGCTCGGGATTGAACTTTACCAGTTCGTTAAGTAGTAGTTGATATTCCTTAGCTACATCATCGGCATCAGCTGGCACCATAAACAGAAGCAACGAGTTGCGCTCTATATGTCGCAAAAAACGATAGCCCAAACCTTTGCCTTCGCTGGCACCCTCTATAATGCCAGGAATGTCAGCCATCACAAACGATTGGTTATCACGATATGAAACGATGCCAATGTTAGGTACAAGTGTAGTGAAAGGATAATTGGCAATTTTGGGCTTGGCAGCAGAAACCACTGAGAGGAGGGTAGATTTGCCGGCATTAGGGAGACCAACCAGACCTACATCAGCCAGCAGTTTCAACTCCATGATTACCGTCATCTCTTGCTCTGGTTCTCCAGGCTGAGCATAATCAGGTGCTTGGCGTGTAGCTGTGGCAAAGTGACAGTTGCCCAAGCCACCTCGTCCACCTTTTAGAAGCACCACTTCCTGCCCATCATCTGTCACATCACACACATACTCACCCGTCTCAGCATTATATACTACTGTTCCGCAAGGCACCTCAATATATTTGTCCTCGCCCGCCTTGCCCGTTGATTTGTTGCGTGAGCCATGCTCCCCATTGCCGGCTATCACATGACGGTTAAACTTCAGGTGAAGCAGTGTCCAGTAGTTGCGGTTACCTCGCAATATCACACTGCCTCCACGCCCTCCGTCGCCACCGTCAGGTCCGCCTTTGGGGATATATTTCACTCTGCGCATGTGTGTAGAACCTTTGCCGCCCTTTCCAGAGCGGCAATAGATCTTCACATAATCAACGAAATTAGAATCGGCCATTATTTCACTTTATCGATCGCTGCACAGATGTCAGCAAAAATACGGTCAAGTTCACCCAGGCCATTGATGTGCTGGTACTTGCCATCCTGCTTATACCAATCAATCAGAGGAGAAGTCTGTGAGTGATATACCACCAGACGCTTCTTGATAGTCTCCTCGTTGTCATCAGCACGGCCACTCATCTGGCCACGCTTAATCAAGCGATCCATCAGTTCATCTTCAGGCACCTCGAGGTCCAGCATTACGCTTACCTCCTGGCCACGTTCCTTCAGCATCTGCTTCAGAGCCTCTGCCTGTGG
>OMSH01000290.1 GCA_900313715.1 uncultured Prevotellaceae bacterium | reverse complement strand
TGCACAGGAAGAAAGCATTACCATATTGCAGAAGGCAACGTCGGGCACTTTGGCCTTGCTGGGTGATAACGGATACCCCTATGCTGTACCCATTAGCTATGTCTATCACGAGGGGAAGCTCTATTTCCACAGTGCTGTTGAAGGCCATAAGGTAGATGCTATCCGCCAATGCGACAAGGCCTCGTTCTGTGTCATTGAGCAAGATGAGGTGCATCCAGAGAAATACACAACCTTCTTTAGAAGCGTCATTGCTTTTGGTAAGATACACATCATAGAGGATGAAGCAGAAAAGCTGCAAATGGCCCGTATGCTGGGTAACCGTTACAATCCCAATCAGGATGAAGCGCTACAAAAGGAGTTAGAAAATGGTCTCGCCCGTATGCTGATGATCCGCTTTGACATCGAGCATCTTACAGGCAAAGAAGCTAAAGAGTTAATGAATCAACACCGACAATGACACAGCCCAAATTCGTTATTACCGATTAAAAAGCTTTGTACACCAAAACAACCACCTGCAAGGTAGATGTCTTTATACACTTTAATTTACTTGATTATTCGTAATTAGTAGTTATTTGTCAAATTACAAAGTCAGCTTCCTGCAGATAGCGGGCACTCTCCTCTATTCGTTCAAACTGATGCCCACTACGGAAGTTTTCATCTTCCACGAAGAAGTCAGTCATGCCGTTCTTGTAGAACTGACGGAAAATGTTCTCGTGGTTAATCATACCCGAGGCACCTAATGCTTCTACGTCCTTTACATGCATCAAACGGAAACGGCTTGGATATTGCTGCAAATAATATACGGGGTCATTACCACACAGAATTGCGGCTAAACCATCTAACTCGAAACAAACCAAGCCAGGATTAGTTTCATTCAACAAGATATCGAATATTTGTTGGGCGCCCTCTTCATAACGACCTGTCAGCGAATACTTACTTTCCTGCCCCCCAGGCGTTACACGCATCGCCACATTCACCTCGTTGTGGAAAGCAAACAACATGCCTGCATCTTTTACAATCTGTCCAGCCTCGTTAAATACCTCAGCCACCAGTTGCACATCCTCCACACTCTTACAGTTAGGCACTGCAGCCTGTACTAGATAGGTAATGCCCAACTGCGCATGATGCTCTGCAGTAGTCTTCCAAAAATCCAGCACCTCACCCTTGTTATCACGCGTATAGGCTGCCTGCGGTGTACGCACATGCGAACTGGTAATATCCAATCCTGCATCTTTTGCCATTTTGTTGTAGTCAACCAGCGATATCGGACTATGGAACAAGGCTATATTGCCTCTGTTATATCCTGCCAATTCAAGGGTATCATACCCAATCTCCTTCAAGCGCCGCAAACCAGCAGGTATGTCCTTTGCCAGTTCCATACACACGCCGAAAACCTGCAAGCCAAAATGCTTATGCTGAGCAGCCTTTACAATATCTACTCCAGCCTTACAATTCAAGGCAGCCATAGCACCGAAACCCAACATCGATGCACTCTTCACAAACGATCTTCTATTCAACATACAAGTTGTTTATAGTGTGTGCACACCATTCAAGCAAGAAACAAAGTTATGAATAAACCGCCAAACCACATAATAAATACGGAAGAAACTACTGAGAAAAAATAAGAGAAACGAAGCAATAGAACCCCTTATTTTTGTTTGTTAGCAAAGAGCTGCAGCTTAGCTTCCATGTCAGCAAACATCAGCCGTGTGTCAATCCTGTCATACACACGAATCTGACGCCCCTCATGGTTATAGCGGTAACTGCCGTCATCGGCTATTGTGGGGATAGTCACATACTGATAGTGAGACGATGCAGGGTCAGCTTCGAAATTGCTCATTAAGGCAGTCATCAGTACCAACGGACTATCGCCCAAAATATAGGTCTCCCCCATCGAGAATCCATTCCTGCCTGCCATTATACCAGCCAACGAGTCATATAGGTAATCCCCCAACTTTCCATAAGGGCGTACTTTTGCCTCCAGTTCGGTCATGCTGTACATACATTGACGATACACATCACGGGGGATTTGCCAGATACGCATGTCACTCTTATTGAACACCACCTGTGCAGCAGCGATGCTCAGGTTCAAGTTATATTCAGGCATCGAGTAACCAGGCGGCACAATAGCCCCCGTTTCTTTGTACTCCTGTCCGCCAATCCAAATCAAGATGATATTCTTGCCAATCTCAGGATTGATCAGCCAGGCAGAGGCGATGTCTGTCAATGGGCCTCCCACACACACATACAGAGGTTTCTCGGGCGATGCCTTCAACGCCTCTTCAACAATGAGGCGAGCGCCCTCTGAATCAACAGGTTTATTAGCGTCAGCCATCTTTACTGGAGCGCCAGGTACCACCTTGAATAGCCCTTTCATGCCCATCACTTCCAAGGCTTCGTTCACTTTATTCACAGACATATCTGCCTCATCCTTGCCTTGCAAATCCCTGAAGAAG
>OMSH01000250.1 GCA_900313715.1 uncultured Prevotellaceae bacterium | reverse complement strand
TCGAAGATGATAAAGGTTGGAAAGGATTGAACCTGATATTTCTTCATGAGTTCTATACCTTCGCCTTTCTGCATATCAACCTGTATGCTTACAAATCGGGAATTAAAATAATCGCCACATTCTTTGAGTGGGAATATCTCCTTTGCCATCTTAGCACATGGTACACACCATGATGTGTAGCAATCCATGAAGAGCATTTTGTTCTCTTTCTTAGCTTTGTCAACTGCTTGTTTGAATTTCAAGCCTGTTGTGAAAGCAATACCCTGTGCATATCCGAATGTAACAGTTAAAAGTAATATTGCTATCAATATGTTTCTTTTCATAATCTATTTTTATTTCTTATGGAGTTCATCTTCTATTATTCTCTTTAGCTTTGGCTCTGAAGGACGTGGAGCATTAGTGCTTACCACGTTTCCTTTTTTGTCGAAAACCATGAATCGTGGCACTTCTGTAATCTCATAGTCGTCAACGAGTGTGCCTTTACGGTAGCTGATGAGCTGCACGCCACCCATTTGTTTCTCCAGAATCATTTTCTTCCATGCAGCGTGGTCGGTGTCAAAAGAGACACTTATGAACACAACATCTTGACCTTTGAATTTCTGTTGCAGTTCTTCAAGATAAGGAATCTCTTTCTTGCATGGAGGGCACCATGTTGCCCACACGTCAACTACTACTACTTTGCCTTTGTAATCAGAAAGTTTTGCATCCTTTCCATTAATGTCTTCATAGGCAAAGTCGATATACGGATTACCAGGCTGGTTTACCTTCCATCTACGAAGCAACTGGTTGCGACGTGTTTTCTGATCAGCAGTAACAAAACTGCTCTCGTATTTCTTGCATCTCACATCACAACTATCGAGCAGATGGCGATTCATTGCTTCAATGAGTACTTCTCCACGTAATTCGGGATTAGATATGTAATTCATTGATATGGGGAGTGTAGGTCCCATGATAAAATTGTATGCCCAGGCACGTGCAAAGGTGTGATTGATAATCAAGTCAAATGGCAAAGGGCTATAGTTCCACACATCCATACTATTAAAAGTATAGTTGTTGAAGTGATTTTGTATCCATTGGGGGTAGTCGGCTTTTTTACCAAAATCAACTCCATTCATGAAAATGCTCATGATGTCGTATTGCAGACAGAAAGGCATTGCTTTCTTCACCCAGTTGTTGAAATAAGTGTTATCAGTTTTTACACTTGCTATCATCTTTTCTGCTAATGGTGCGATGCTATCAACAAGTTCCTGGTATCTGCCTGAACCTACAGTTCGTCCTATGGGTGTATAGTCGAGTTTGCGCAAAGGATTTAATAGCTCAAACCATTTAGCAAAGAACTGATTCTCTTTGCTGAGCGTGCCATTGAAGCTTATCTCTCCGTCTTTAACGTTGATCTCTATTGTTTCATTCTTCTTGAAATAGATAGGGTAGAATTCTCCATCTGCACCAACATAATTCACCTTACCGATTATCCCCATGTTTGGGGTAATGTTTACTTGGAAGGATCGGTCGCTGCTTCGTAGAGCAGCAGATGTCTTTGGAACAAGTCGCCCATTTTCGTTTTGTGCAATAAAAATGGTGTTACTTTTTCTGCCCATAGCATCTTTGAGGAACACACCTTTAAGGCTTGCGTTTTGAGCAGTTGCTGTAAGCGCAGACAGCAAGAGTCCCATTAAAAAGAGTTGTTTCTTCATTATCTTATTGTGTTTAGTATTTCCTTAAGAATATTATATTTCTCCATGATATATGGATACTGTCCATATAGTTCTTGAAATTCGTTCTCGCTGTATGTGAGAATAGCTTCGCAATACATCATTACATCCATGAAAGGTGATGATGGTGTGTAATATGAGTTTGTGGGATCAGCATTAAGAAATCCTACCTCCTGCACGGTGGGGTGTCCCCAGTTAGAAGGATCGGCACCAGTTACATAATATCTAAGATAGCCAGTGTACATGTTATATATGTCCTTCTCAACACATAATGCTCGCGAAACATTATAGAATTTCTCCAATTGTGAGGTGTAGTCTTCACTATTGGTAATGTAGTCGCTATACAGCATACGCAGGATAGAGCCTCTAATTGCCTTTTTCTGATTATCGTCCATGCCTGGGAGGTCTGATACATTAGAGAGAACTAATGTATTTAATCCTTTGAAAGCATCGTTTCCGAAAGCCTGACTTGTCATTTTGTCAACAAGTAGAATGCTATGTATGTGTATGCCTTTTGGAACGGCTGGCATGACATTCTCACGTAGGAAGCGTAGAAACGCAGGTATGTTCTTTCGTGTAGCAAATGTGTTTATGGTGACAATGGGTGAAGAATTTGCGGATAAGCCTCCCCCCATAGAGTAGCTTAGTGTAAGCTTCTCATAGTGAGTGTATTCTTTGCCAAATACATCAATACGTTGCTGCGAACCAATGGTATCGTTGGCAAAAACAGGGATATTATAATCTTGATAAAATTGATACATTGCATGATCAACAGAATCAGAAGGGTTGTCCTGAAGTTCAAACCAGTTCTTGCTATAGTCTGGAAAATCTGTTGTTTCTTCGCTCTGACATGCCGATAGTGCAATGCCAGCAAGAAATATGCCTAAGATATATTTGATCTTTTTCATTTTTTACTGCTTATTTATGATTGTACGTGTCTGACGTTCAAGATTTGTTAGAGTTCCTTCATTGAAAGTGATGGTTGTATTTGGAATAGGAATAACCCATGCTGCAGAATCTTTCTTGTATGATTCGAGACGATAATAGCCTGTGAGATAGTACATATTTGCAACTGCATCGTAGGTATATGCAGGATGGGTGATGCTGAAACTTTCTTGAAGTGGATATTTGCTATTTACAGAGTAACGGCGTAGGTCGAACCATCTATGTCCCTCGAAACACAGTTCCATTCGTCGTTCATTACGAATGAACTCAATCAATTGCTGGTTGTCTGTGGGAATATCCGATAGCTTAGCATCTATAACTCGTGTATCTCTTAGCTGTTGCAAAGTAGAACGTGCTTCTTCGGTTTTATTCAACATAGCCTGAGCTTCTGCCTTGTTGAGCACTACTTCGGCATATCGAATAGAGAATATATCGGAAACAATATCTGTGAAGTTTCCATCGCCTTCAACGGGGAAATATTTGTTAGGTATTGGTGCTTTGTTCTTGGTGCTTTTCTTGAAGTAGCTTGTTAAACGCAGATCTGATGCAGTATAATTATCCATAAGACTACTGCTTGCTTTAAAACAGCTTGCGCGATTATCGTAGCCATTCCATTGCATTGTGGAATCGTTAATAAAAATATAATAAGTGTTATACGTTCCTGTTGTGAAGATTATCTCGCTTGAGTTTCTGTTGTTGAAACTATTGTTGATGTCATGCTTTTTTAAATCTACAAGCTTATAGTTTAGGTTTGTGAATGCGTTGGCTGCATCAACTGCATCTTGGTAGCGCTCCATATACAGAGCTACACGTGATTTGAAAGCCTTCACTGCACCTATACCCACACGAAGTTTCATATCAGGTGTGTAGCCTTCAAGTTCGCTCTCTGCTACTTCTAAATCGTTCCATATTTGTTGATACACTTCTTCGCAAGTGGCACGTGTGAAATGCTTGTCTTCTATTACTTCGGAAACCTTTAACGGAACACAGAAATCGGTTGATGCTGAGGATGTTGAATAAGGAAGTCCGTATGTGTTTGCAAGATAGAAATAATAGAACGCACGAAGGAAATGAGCCTCGCCATTTACATGTTTGAGCAATGCTACCTTGTCGTTTCTGTTATCCTTACCTTTTATCTCTTGTGCTTGATAGATAATAGAGTTCAAGGCTCCAATATGTTTATAAAGTTTTGTCCAGTCTTTATCTTTCCATTGAATGTTCTGTATGCTGCTAAATGGATCGGCATGCCAATTTGCAAGTTTGTTTAGCATATAATATGGTGTTCCTTGATCTTCAGAAACATAATCAACAAGAAAAGCCTCTGCATCATCGTCAACCACGTGTATCCAAGGGAAATATAAACTTTGATTGGCTTCAGATTCCAGTTCTGATTTACTCATTGTTTCTTGTGATGATGGAAGTCCTTTCTTAAATCCTAAGAAACCTTCGCCTATCATCAGTGCCTCAAGATCATCGGCAGTTTCACAATAGCGTTGGTCGGTAGAATATTCATCAAGGAAGTTCCCACACGAAGAAAACAGCAATGTTAGCAAGAGTGCATATATTGATATTCTTTTCATATTATTCGAATTTAGATTGTGAGATTAATGTTGAGTGTATATGTAGGACGGGTTGACAGATTTATCGATGGAGTAGTACCGTTCTGTGTTGGATCCTGTCCTTTTAGTTCTTTACAGCAAATTGTAAAGAGATTATTTCCTGTTAGACTGATATACATAGATTGCAGTCCGACTTTTCTAACCAGTTTATCGTCAAAATTATATCTGAACGACAGCGATTGTAGCTTCAGATAGTCACCGCTTACAACACGAATATTTGAATTGTCATACATCTCATAGATATTACCACCAAAGGTGTATGCTGTTGCAGGATACTGTTGCCACCAAGGAGTTATATTATTTTGGTCAACAACAAGACCAGGAATGTTTGTATATGCTTCATCTCCAG
>OMSH01000252.1 GCA_900313715.1 uncultured Prevotellaceae bacterium | reverse complement strand
GCCTAAGTTACTCCGTCACGGCATAAAAAATATGTATCATATTTTGTTCTGCTCTCAACTTTTCGTAACTTTGCACCCCGAATGTGCAAATATGCAGATATATAAACGTAAATAATAAAAAGAAAACATAATGGGATTTAATGATTTTTTGACCAAAATCTTCGGCAACAAGTCGCAGAAAGACATGAGGGAAATCAAGCCTTGGATAGACAAGATCAAGGCAGCCTCACCTGAGATTGAACAGCTTGACAACGATGCTTTACGTGCTAAAACGCAGGAAATTAGACGCTATGTTCAAGATGCTTCAATAGAGAAACGTGCCAAGATTGACGAACTAAAAGCTAAGATTGAAGTAACTGAAATGGAAGATCGCGAACCAATCTTCGCGCAAATTGACAAGATAGAGAAAGAGATTCTTGAACTATTTGAAGAGAAGCTTAACGAGGTGTTGCCTCAGGTTTTTGCTATTGTGAAGGAAACCGCCAAACGTTTTTCTGAAAACGAAGAAATTGTGGTAAATGCTACCGATTTTGACCGCGAATTAGCTGCCACCCACGATTTTGTTCGTATCGAGGATGATAAGGCCATCTATCAGAACCATTGGATGGCAGGTGGCAATGAGGTGACTTGGAACATGGTGCACTACGACGTACAACTTATTGGTGGCGTGGTGTTACATCAAGGTAAGATAGCCGAGATGGCAACAGGTGAAGGTAAGACCTTGGTAGCTACCCTACCAGTATTTCTCAACGCATTGACAGGCAACGGTGTGCATGTGGTAACCGTCAACGACTACCTGGCAAAGCGTGATGCTGAGTGGATGGGGCCGCTTTATATGTTCCACGGATTGAGTGTTGACTGCATCGACAAGCATCAGCCTAACTCCATTGCACGTCGCAATGCCTATCTGGCAGATATCACATTCGGTACCAACAACGAGTTTGGTTTCGACTATCTGCGCGACAACATGGCTATTCGTCCACAAGACTTGGTGCAACGCAAGCACAATTACGCCATTGTCGATGAGGTGGACTCTGTGTTGATTGATGATGCACGTACCCCTCTTATCATTTCAGGTCCTATTCCACAAAATGCCGACACCAAGCTGTTCGAGGATTTCCGTCCGTATGTAGAACGCCTTGTGGCTAAACAGCGTGACTTGGCTACCAAATACTTGGCAGAAGCCCGCAAACTGATTTACTCAGAAGACAAGAAAGAGGTGGAAGATGGCTTCCTGGCCCTCTATCGCAGTCACAAGGCTCTGCCAAAGAACAAACCATTGATCAAGTTCCTAAGCGAGCAAGGTATTAAGACCGGTATGCTGGCTACTGAGGAGATCTATATGGAGCAGAACATGAAGCGCATGCATGAGGTGACTGACCCACTCTACTTCGTGATTGACGAGAAGCTAAAGAGCGTGGAGCTGACTGACAAAGGTTTCGATGAACTGAGTAGCTACACCTCAGAACCCAGTTTCTTTGTGCTTCCTGACATTGTAACACAGTTGGCAGAGCTAGAGAACGACAAGAGCTTGAATGACGAAGAACGCTTGGCAAAGAAAGACGAGTTACTGAATATCTACTCTACCAAGGCAGAGCGTGTTCATACCCTAATCCAGTTGCTCAAAGCCTACACCATGTTTGAAATAGACGTTGACTACGTTGTGCTGAATGGTGAAGTGAAGATTGTGGACGAGCAGACTGGCCGTATCATGGAAGGCCGTCGATGGTCAGACGGTTTACACCAAGCTGTAGAGTCAAAGGAACGTGTTAAGATTGAAGGAGCTACACAGACATTCGCTACCATTACCTTGCAGAACTATTTCCGTATGTATCACAAACTGGCAGGTATGACCGGTACAGCTGAAACAGAGGAAGGCGAATTCTGGGATATCTACAAACTGGAAGTGGTGGTGATTCCAACTAACCGTCCAGTAATCCGTAAAGACATGAATGACCGCGTTTACAAGACCAAACGCGAAAAATACAAGGCTGTTATTGAGGAGATTGAGAATATGGTCAACCAAGGTCGACCAGTTTTGGTGGGTACCACCTCGGTTGAAATATCTGAGACCTTAAGCCGTATGTTGACCATGCGCAAGATTAAACATAATGTACTGAATGCCAAGTTGCATCAACGAGAGGCTGAGATCGTGGCTCAGGCAGGTCAAAGCAGTATTGTTACCATCGCCACCAATATGGCTGGTCGTGGTACCGATATCAAACTGAGTCCGGAGGTACGAGAGGCAGGTGGTTTGGCCATCATCGGTACCGAGCGCCACGAGTCACGTCGCGTTGACCGTCAGCTTCGAGGCCGTTCTGGTCGTCAAGGTGACCCAGGTTCATCTGTCTTCTTTGTATCATTGGAAGACGACCTGATGCGTAAGTTCGCTTCTGAGAAGGTAGCTCGTTTAATGGACCGTATGGGTTTCAAAGATGGTGAAGTGTTGGAACACAGCCTCATCACTCGATCTATCGAGAATGCCCAGAAGAAGGTGGAGGAAAACAACTTCGGTATTCGTAAACACTTGCTTGACTACGATGACGTGATGAACAAGCAACGTACTGTCATCTATGAGAAACGCCGCCATGCTTTGATGGGTGAACGTATCGGTATGGATATCGCCAACATGATATGGGAGCGATGCGTCAATGCTACCCAATTGGCCACTTATGACGACTGCAAGATGGAGGTACTCAAGACATTCGCATTGGAAACTCCGTTCAATGAAGACGACTTCATGAACAAGAACAAAGAAGATCTGGCAGGTTTGATTTTCGACAATGCGATGGCTCACTTCAAGCAACGCACCGACCATATGGCTGAAATTGCTTATCCTGTCATAAAGCAGGTATATGAAACCCAAGGACAGATGTATGAAAACATCCTTATCCCTATCACCGATGGTCGTAAGGTTTACAACATCTCATGCAACCTTAAGGAAGCATACGAAACCGAATGCAAGACTATCGTCAAACAGTTTGAAAAGTCAATTCTGTTGCATGTGATTGATGAGGAATGGAAAGAGAACCTGCGTAGCCTCGACGAACTGCGTAATTCTGTACAGAATGCCCGTTATGAACAGAAAGACCCGTTGGTGCTCTACAAGCTTGATTCTGCCAAGTTATTCGATGATATGGTGGAAGTCATCAACAATGACACTATCTCTATATTAATGCGTGGACAGATTCCTCTGCAAGAGCCACAGCAAGTGCAGCAAGCAGCTCCTGAGATGCGCCAAGACATGAGTCAAATGCGTGAGAACAAGCGTGATATCGACTCTGCATCTGGAGGTGATTCTGCTCAACAGGCTGCTGCAGCTCACGACACACGCGAACAACAGAGAACTCCGTACGTCGCACCTAAGACAGTGGGACGTAACGATCCATGTCCATGTGGAAGTGGCAAGAAGTTTAAGAACTGCCATGGGAAAGGACTGTAAAGATTGAAATACCCATCAGTCAAGCTGATAGCTCCTCATAATATGTGGAGCTACAGCTATAGAGTGAAAACAGATAAATGTTGATTTACGAATGAAAAAGGTATTGCTTGTATTGTTGGGATGGGTGATGTTAGCAGGTTGTCAGAGCATTGACTATCTATCAATCGATTATCTGCTTCCTGCTGAAATGAGTTTCCCTAATGAACTCAAGAGAGTAGCCATTGTGAATAATGTTGTGGAAGGTACTCCTACAAGATTGCCCAAGTTGTTTACTGATAAACATGATGTTAACGATCGAATGCAGTACCACAAGACGCAATACCTTTCTGGAAACAGTAAATTAGCTACCGAATCACTGGCACAGGCATTAGCTGATGGTAACTATTTCGATATGGTAATCATTTGTGACTCAGCCTTACGTGCAGATGACAAAGAGGCAAGACGCCAATCCCTTACGCTCAATGAGGTAAATGAACTTACCCAGCAACTGGATGTTGATTTTCTGATAGCGCTTGAGAACCTTGAGTTACGTGCGGAATCAAATGCGGCACCAGATTATTATACGGGTTTATTTGTTGCCAGCACTGATGTCAAGGTGTCACCCACTGTTCGTGTGTACCTGCCACAACTGACGCCTCGCTCACCTATCAACAAAACGGATAGTATCTTTTGGCAAGGTTTTGGCGATGATATTAGCGAGTCAGTACATGAGTTACCAAATAATCAAACAATAGTGAACGAAGCCAGCCACTATGCAGGTGAGTTTATAGCCAAGGCCTTCATACCTTATTGGGAATCGGCCACAAGATACTATTTCAACAATGGATCTGTCGCCATGCGTGATGGAGCTTATTTTGTGAAAGAAGACAAGTGGAACGAGGCCATCAAGTTGTGGCAACAAGCTTTCGATGAAAGTAAGAACAGCAAGAAGAAAATGTATGCATCCTACAACATTGCGCTTGGTTACGAGATGCTGGAAGATATTGAACAAGCCATTGAGTGGGCTACCAAAGCACAGCAATATGCGTTACAGGCTAACCAAGGTGAAATAGCACAACTGGCAAGCATTTATCTACAGCAATTGAACACCAGAAAGCAGAGTTATGCCAGCTTAAAGATGCAGATGCAACGTTTTGATGAAGATTTTTAGGCTATAGCGTGACACTTTTACAAAAAATGTTTATATTTGTCCGATAAATATTCGTTGCTATATGAAATTAAACGATTCATCATCCGCCCAACTTAGGGCTACCATTTGCAAAGCTCTCAGCAGATTTACTGCCGATGGCGAGACATTTGTTACTGATTTGTACTTTCAGGCTAACCCTCAGACAGGTACTTGCAGCTTAATTGATGATGACGATAATGAGCTGGGGCACACTACCGTCAAGGAATGGATAACATACGATGGTGATGATTTTGAAGAAATAGTTACAGACATTCTTACCACTATCTTACAGGACATGAAAGATGCAGGTGATTTTGCTAAGGTAAATATCATGCAACCCTACTCTTTTGTGTATGTAGATGAAGACAAAGAAAGCATTGCCGAACTATTGCTGATGGACGATGACACAATGATAGTCACTGATGGATTGCTCAAGGGTTTAGACGAAGAACTTAACGAGTTTCTCAAGGATCTTTTGTCTGATTAAACCAAACATATATTGAGTAAAAAACAAGAGCGCTCACTTTGACAAGGTAAGCGCTCTCTTTTTATTTATAAAAAACTTATGCCAACCGAGCCTTCAATTCATCAGGGAGTACTGGCATAGCGCCACTCTGTGTGCAAACAAAGGCGCTGACCTCCACTGCCAACTTATGTGCCTCCTCAACAGGCTTTCCGGCTAAAATTGCAGCTGTGAAAGATCCTGTAAAGCTATCGCCGGCACCAACGGTATCGGCCACCACCACACGCGGTGTTGGCTGGAAAGACACCTTGCCAGGGGTAAACACATAGCTACCATCAGTACCACATGTCAGGATAAGCATCTTCAAACCATACTTAGCCAATAGGAGCCAGCATTTATCGGCTTGTGAGATGGGAAGGAAGCCAAACATACGACTCACAAGCTCTAATTCCTCATCATTGATCTTCAGTATGTTACAACGCCCCATTGATTCTTCCAACAAATCGGGTGTATAGAAACTCTGACGCAGATTGATATCAAAAATCTTCAGCGTATCAGCATCATTTGGCATCTTATCCAAGAACTTAACGATGGTGTCATGACTTACCACATTACGCTGAGCCAAAGAGCCAAAGCATACGGCACGTGCATTGTGCGCCAGTACATTCAGCTCGTTAGTGAATGGGATATTGTCCCAAGCCACACCTTTTTTAATCTCATAAGATGGTACACCTTTTTCGTCAAGCGTCACCTGTACGGTTCCTGTGGGAAAAGGCACACGTTCAATCAGTGTATTCAATCCTCTCTGGTTGAAAATGCGCATAATCTCATCGCCATCCTCATCATTACCAACGGCACTCACCACACAACTCTTGAACCCAAACTGTGATACATGATAGGCAAAATTTGCTGGAGCGCCACCTATCTTCTTCCCTTCAGGCAGGCAATCAAAAAGTGCCTCACCCATTCCTACAACAATATCTTTCATAATTATGCTTTAACTTGTTTGATAAACGTCAATAGATAAATCACGCCAACAGCCATCACCAATACGGCACCAGCCTGTCCTATTGCATCGCTGGCAAAGCCCATAATCAAAGGGAAGATGGTACCGCCAAACAGACCCATAATCATCAAACCGCTCACTTCGTTCTGCTTATCGGGCACAGAGAGCAAGGCCTGACTGAATACAATGGAGAAGATATTGGAGTTGCCATAGCCCACCAGAGCGATACCTGCATAGAGTGCCCACTGAGACTGTCCGGCAAACAGAAGTGCCATGCTCAACGCCATCATCACTACACTGATGATGAAGAAAGTACGCGTTTTCAAGACACGAAGGAAGAATGAACCAGTCAGACATCCTAACGTACGGAAGATGAAATAGAGACTGGTAGCAAAGGCAGCTTCATTCAGTGTCATGCCTAAACGTTCCATCAAAATTTTAGGAGCGGTGGTGTTGGTGCCAACATCGATACCTACATGGCACATAATGCCGAAGAAAGAGAGTAATACAATTGGCTTACCCAACAGTTGCAAGCACTCGATAAAGGTAGAAGGCTTGCCTTCAATAGGTTCTTCATCAATCTTTGTAATACCTAACGCCAACGTAGCAACAATGCCTACCACCAGGAAGATAGCAAACAGTACTCGCCAGTCGTATCCAAAATCAGGAATCACATGGGTAGCTCCCCACATGGCCAGATAAGGTGCGATAAACGATGCAATGGCCTTGATAAACTGTCCGAAAGTCAACGTTGATGCCAGGTTTTTGCCACCAATGATAGAAGACACCAGAGGGTTGAGGGAGGTCTGCATCAAAGCATTACCGATGCCTAACAAAGAGAATGCCACCAACATGATTGTAAAGTTGTTGCCAAACAAAGGTAGCAGCAATGAGAACACAGTTACAATGAGTGATAGCATCACCGTCTTCTTCCGTCCGATTTTATTCATCAGCATGCCGGTAGGCACCGAGAAAATCAGGAACCAGAAGAATACCAACGACGGGAATATATTAGCGACAGAGTCCGTCAACTGCAGGTCGTCTTTTACATAGTTTGAGGCAATGCCTACCAAATCGACAAAGCCCATAGCGAAGAAGCACAGCATCACGGGCACCAACTTCGCCATCTGAGATTGATTTTGATTACTCATATTGTTAGTTTGTTAGTTTGATTTCATCCAATTTCGTCACGACTCGGCATAGCTCAAGCAAGCTTGACTCTGCGCTCGCTGCTCCGAAAAGTGTTAGTTTGAAACAGAATCAAAATTTGTAAACGGTAAAGTTCTTCACACTTACGCTTCCACCTGTTGCACTGAACACCACCTTGTTATATGGTGTATGAGGGAACACTAAGTGAGTCATCACGAAGCGACCATCATTCACAAAGGCCTCCACACTACTACGGTCCACCAGGAAGCGCAACTGTAAATCGCCACCATCCACCTGTGTAACAGTAGGTGTGATGAAGTCCTTACTGAATCCTGCAACACCACTCTTGTCACGGATACAGGTCAGCTCACGTTTCGCCATATCCAACTTATACTCTATCTCCTCGCCTTGTCCATTCATCAATCGGAAGCTGAGAGTACCTTGTTTCTTCTGACGTACCGTCATCAGCACCTCATACGTGCCGACATTGTTATCCATCAGTTTTTCGATGACATACTCCTTGCCGACACTGAATGACTTGCTCATCACCTTACTCTTTCGCAAAGCCAATAATTCTGGCGAAGGAGCCGATTGCATATAGGTCTCGCCATCCTTCACGAAAAGTTGAAGATCACGAGGCACAGAGTTAGAACTGCGATATTGCATAGTAGGCACCTCGTTGGCATATTGCCAGTTGCTCATCCACGCCAACGCAATCACGCGGTTCTGTGGAGCATTGCTCCAAGTTACGGTAGCATAATGATCCTTGCCAAAATCCATCCACTTGGTAGCCTTAGGCGATTCGTTAACAAATTTATGACCGTCGAACGAACCCACGAAATACTGGGTAGCACTGCCTCCAAACGGACCACCCGGATTGATATTCACTATCAACACCCACTTCTTCTGATTGGTACCTGCTACAGGCAATTCAAACAAATCAGGGCATTCCCACACACCATCATGCACACCTTGCCCCTCGCCAAAATTGCTTTCGTATGTCCAATCCTTCAAGTTGGGTGATGAATAGAAACGCACCTCCTGTCCTACTGCCAAAGTCAAAATCCACTTTTGTGTACTCTCGTTCCATGATACCTTTGGATCACGGAAATCAGCTACTTCGCCCGTCAATACAGGATTGCCGGCATATTTCTTGAACGTACGGCCATTATCAGTACTGTAGGCAATGCTCTGCATCTGTCGGGCACTCGCCTGAGTATAGAATGCCACGATGGCACCAGCACCAAAGCCAGCTGTATTGTCTTTATCTACTACTGCTGAGCCACTGAAGATAGTACCCAAGCCATCAGGAGAAATAGCCACGGG
>OMSH01000253.1 GCA_900313715.1 uncultured Prevotellaceae bacterium | reverse complement strand
TTTTATTCCAGGAACATCTATCAAGGGATGTATCCGTTCCGTTTTGGAGATTATGAGTTTTGGTCATCTTGACGAAACCAGAGTTAAGGACAATAAAGAACGATATGCATTCAGGGATATTCAAGACCAAAGAGGCTATATGCAGAAGATGTCCGTTGTCTATTGCGGTTGGCTTACCGACAATGGTGAAATAACATCGTGGGGTATGCCCGTTCATATCAGTTATGATGACATCATAAAGAGAATATCCAATTGTGGTTTTGGAAAATTCCGTTCGCTTGATGCTATACAAAAATATCGGTTAATTGGAAATACATATCTTAAGGGGTTCTTTACAGACCCCAAGAAACCTAATGGAGCTAAACCTTACGACAAAAGAATGTTCTGTGAATTTGCAGGAACAGGCAAAGTTGGTACTGTAATCTTCTCTGGAGCAATGCAAAATAAGAAGTCAGATTTTGTGTTGTTAGAAAAAGATGAGCATAAAAATCCCATAACAGTTCCTCCCGCCATTCTTAAGGACTTTCAATCAATTTATCCAAATTATCGTCAGATTCCTTATGATGCAGCAAAGAAAGGGAGAGCGGTATTCTTTACCCTTGACAACAAAAATAATGTTGTCACAATAGGACTCTCATACTTGCATAAGTATTATGCAAAAAACACTATTTCAGATGCTATTCCTTCGGGAATGAAAGGTAATGAACCTGATCTTGCTGATGTTCTTTTTGGATCTGTAAAACATAACTTAAAAGGACGGGTACAATTTGGATCAGCTAGACAAGTGAGTGCAGAATTATTATTGTCTGAGAATGATACTATAATAAGCGTTTTAGGTTCTCCTCGGGCATCATATTATCCTACATATTTGCAAGACAGAGCAACATGGGATACAAATGGCAGTATAATCTCTGGTATTAAGCGCTATCCCATCAAGCCGCGATATAATTTGGGAGTGCTAGAATTAAAGGGTACGGATAGAGAACATTATATCGATAAATATGGTGTCGTTAATGGTAGTATTTATGAATCAGAAGTCGAAGGAAGAAAACTCATTCCAAGAGATGTTGAGAATAACGAAATAAACTTCGATACTATCACCCAAATGAGTCCATTGAAAGAGGGATCAACTTTCAAGGGGTCTATACGCTTCAACAATCTGAAACCAGAAGAACTGGGTGCTCTTCTGTCTGCTCTCACATTCCATGGACAAGAAGAGGAATGCAAGCACTCTATGGGCCAGGCAAGGTCACATGGGTATGGCAGTGTGTCCATTACTGTTGACGAATTGAAGGTTTTCGAAGAAAAGAAAGAAATGAAAGGGTACTTGGATTCTTTTGAGAGGATGATGAACCAGTACTTGCATTCAGCAGGTAATAACACACCTTGGATTAACACAATACAACTGAAAGAACTATTTGCCATGGCTAAAGGCTTTAGTGATGAGTTGTTAATTGACGTATTTACTCCAATGCTGTTAGAAGAGTTTGGTAAAGCAAAAGGTAATTATATGAGAGGCAAGGATGACTTCTCTTCATTTAGTTCTATAGCACGAAACTCCCAGCCTAAGCCTGTGATAATCCAAAAACAAGAAGCACCAAAACAAGCCGAGGCCATTGTTACATTCTTTACCGGTCCAATTAAAAAAGCAAAATTAATTGAAGGTAAGAATACTGCTCCTCAGATGTTAGATATGAATGGTAAGAAAGATAAATTTAAAGGAAACGGAAAAGAAAAGATACTTGTAGAAATAACCAAGAAAGGATTGAAATTTATAAAAGCACTTTAACTATGCCTAGAAAAGTTTTCATTTCTGTATTAGGCACGGGGTTCTACGGTGCCTGCCAGTATGAGCGGGGGAAGTTTGCTTCCACAAAGACCCGCTTCATACAGCAGGCTACCTTGGAATACCTGAAGGTGAAAGAAGGATGGACAGTAGATGATCGCGTATTTATCCTTCTGACAGATGGTGCTCGTAAAATGAACTGGGACAAGTCCGTCATGAAACGGCATAACTTCAAGACAGGAGAGGATGAACCCTACTCAGGACTTGAACAAGTACTTGACGACATGCAGTTGACAGTACTAGTGCAAACCATTGCCATCCCTGATGGTAAGGACGAGGATGAGATGTGGGAGATTTTCGATGCTCTCTATAAGGAACTGAAGCATGAGGACGAACTCTATTTCGACCTCACCCACAGTTTCAGATACCTGCCCATGCTCGTACTCGTTTTGGGTAACTATGCGAAATTCCTGAAGAATGTCAGCGTAAAGCATATCTCTTACGGCAATTATGAAGCGAGGGATTTGCAGACGGACATCGCGCCGCTGATGGACATTCTGCCCCTCACCATCCTTCAGGACTGGACGTTTGCTGCCGCCGACTTGATACGCAATGGTAATATCAAGCGACTACAGGACCTGAGAGAGTCATTTGCTCTGATGCCCCTGCTGAGGATGAAAGGAAAGAACAATTTAGACAGGAAGGTGGCAGAACAGCCACTCACTGGCTATATCGAAGCTTTGGAAACCCTACTGCAGGATATGAAACTGTGTATCGCTCCCAACATCATCAAGGGAACTGCGGTGAATGACATCCACGACTATTACCAGCAAGTAATCAATGCCTTCGAGATGGTCATAGCCCCCATACCTCCTATCCTCACTAAGATACAGGACTCGCTCAAGGACTTTGAACAGACCGATAGAGACCAGCCGGAGAGCCTTCGTAATGGTTACGAGGCAGCCAAGTGGTGTTACGATCACCAGCTCTACCAGCAGGCCATCACCATCCTCGAAGAGAACATCACCACCCATTTCTGTCAGTACTTGGGTACTGACGAGCATGTGTATGATCAACGCAAAGCTACAAATGCCTACTTGCGCCACGGTAGCTACAAAGAAAAGGACTGGGAGTCCGACGAACTGTCAGAGGTCAGGTCTAAAGTGAAGAAGGCTTCCTCTCAACTGGAGGTCGGTGCCTTTATCTATAAAATGAGCGATGCTGCAAAATGGATTCACGACAAGCGTAACACCTACAATCACGCATCTATGGGCAGGGATGAACAGTTGACTCCCGAGGACATCAAGACCTTGGGAAAGAAGATAGACAGCATTTTTATTCTCATCAAATGACTGCGTATGTTTATTAATCTGACAAACCATCCGTCAAAACGATGGAGCAAAGAGCAACTCAATGCAGCACGCCAATATGGAGTGGTTGTTGATATGCCATTCCCCATTATAGAACCAACCTTCACAAAAGAAGACATTATGTTTCTTGTTAAGGAATGTACTGAAAAGATTTCTGGACTCATGGAATGTAATACCGTTGTTCATGTGATGGGTGAGATGACGTTTACGCATAATCTGGTGAATGCTCTGAAAAAGGCGGGAATTACCTGTCTGGCCTCTACTACTGAGCGTAACACCATCATGACATCAGATGGCAAGAAGATTTCA
Organism: uncultured Prevotellaceae bacterium; assembly: GCA_900313715.1. GTDB lineage: Bacteria > Bacteroidota > Bacteroidia > Bacteroidales > Bacteroidaceae > Bacteroides. The sequence continues at coordinate 1,992 of OMSH01000253.1, read as the reverse complement.
GAGTTTATATTTGTACAATTCAGAGAGTATTAGGAACAATATGAAAAAGCGACTGTTTCTCGACATGGACAATGTGCTGGTGAACTTTGAGTCTGGTCTCCAGCAGATTGATGAATCTGTTAAGGCGGAATATGTAGATGCAAACGGCAAGTCTCATTATGATGACATTCCTGGCATCTTCTCAAAGATGGAACCCATGGAAGGTGCTGTGGAAGCTGTCATGGAATTGGCAGAGGTTTATGACGTGTTTATCCTCTCAACGGCACCTTGGAATAATCCCTCTGCATGGTCGGACAAGGTAAAATGGGTGAAGAAATACTTTGGCGATGATGACAAGAACCCGCTCTACAAACGGATGATTATCACTCATCGGAAAGACCTCGTGAAAGGTGATTACCTAATAGATGACCGAGGTAAGAATGGGACGAGTGAGTTTAATGGCGAATGGATTCAATTTGGCTCAGAGAGATTTCTTGACTGGAATACGGTGAAAAATTATCTGTTAGAGAGTAATACAGAGGAATTGAAAGATACAGAAAGCGAAAAGACTGATAGCAAAATAGTAAACAACAACCAATCATGTTTGAAAAAATGTGTTGCCGACTACCTTTCCAATAGGAACAGTTTCAGTTCCGTTGCTTGGATATTGCTTATCATTGGTGAATTGTTTGCGCTCTTGTGCATACGTGGCAATGCGTATCTCTGGGGTGAATGGACTGTCTATGGAATTCTGACTGTTGGAGTGCTTATTTTCGCATTATGGGTAATAGGTCAAAAATTCAATCATGAGTTTAAAATTCGTAGTATAATACTCACGCGATTGCTTGCGAATGCAATAGCACCCCAAAGAATCGGAACAATTTATTTGCTTCTTTTTGTTATTCATATTGGTTGGCTTACCAATGCCACAATGAGTCTTTTTATGGAAAGTGACATCGGGAAAGTAATAGCGACAATCATAGTATGTATCATAGGAACAATAGTCCTGATAGCTTTTTTCCCGAATGGAAAAGGAAAGAATACAGGCCCTTTGAATCGTATTGTTATATCTGGTATCTCAAAACTCTTTCCATTCAATGAATACAAGAAGTTTAACTTATTACCTTTTGTTCGCATCTTTCAGAAAGTCAAAGCAAATAAGATTGTGGTAGTGCTCTCTGATATATTAATTAAAGAGGGGTACCTTTCTCCTATTATTTATGTAACTGAGGAACAGAAAAAAGATGACCCAATTAAATTTGCCACTTTTTCAGAAGACCCTTCAATAGAGAAAATGAGAGGAATGCATATTAATCAACTTGGTTCCATAAAGGGCATTACAAGAGATATGGAAATAATTAAGAAAGATCTTAAGCAAGTATTAAAAAATGCTGCTCGTGTCGAATTTTATAATGACAAAGATATATTAGAAACAATTGATGCTTGTGAAATAGTTTTTACGGATTTTATTGCTGATTACAACAACTACCAGACAAGTTTCGTGAACATTAACGAACTGGTTCAAACCCTGGACACACCAAATAACAAGTTGTTCTTCAACCTAACTCCTGGTACTGTGACGATGAGTTCCGTTATGACTCTTATTGCAGTTGACGGAGATCGTAGTCTCTACTATTATAGTCAAGATGATAAAATTCCAGTAGAATTAAAATTGGAGAAGGTTAACAAGAATCAGATACCTTTGGAGAATTTGTTGTCACAAGCTTTGGAAAATGTAAAATCAAATAAGTAGTCTTTATGCCTACCCAGTTCAATACACTCTTCTGGAATCGTCTCATTCAATGCGTAGAGCGTTGTGAAGGAGAATAGTTCGCATGGGGTATTGACTGGGTGATGATACTTCGCTGTAGTTTTGTTGGACTTTCATCGTTCTTTGACTTATTGATACAATAAATACGCAAAATCATTTGCGAAAAATGAGTAATTTTGCACCGATGAAATCGGGCGAAATCGGGCGCGATTTTCGCAAGAGTCACTTTGCGAGTTGGAATG
>OMSH01000256.1 GCA_900313715.1 uncultured Prevotellaceae bacterium | reverse complement strand
TACATTATTTATTAGGGAGTATCATAATCTGGCTCCTGGTCAGCCACTTGCCCAGATATTTGCTACCCAGCAGTTGAAAGACAAGGTAACGCAGCGTTCAACCGATCAGGAAGTAGAACGCGTGTTGCGTGAAGAAGTTAAGGCAGCTGTTGACAACTCTTTCAACGTGTTGCGCACCCGTATCGACCGCTTTGGTGTTGTACAGCCTAATATTCAGACATTGACTGGTAGCTTGGGTCGTATTATGGTTGAGCTGCCTGGTATCAAGGAACCTGCTCGTGTACGTAAGTTATTACAAGGTTCTGCAAATTTGGAGTTTTGGGAGACCTATGAGGCTCAGGATGTCGCTCCATATTTGCAATCGGTAGATGTGAAGTTGCACAATATTCTCACTACTTCTGAGGCAACTGATGATGTTGCTCCTGTAGAGGCTGCTCCTATAAGCGCTTCTGACAGTTTGGCTGCTGCTATCCGTGGTGAAGCTAATACTGCAGATATTGCTCAGCTCAAGCGTGAACATCCATTGCTCTCTATTCTGCAGGTATTTGCTGGTCAAGGTAGTATCGTGGCATATGCCAATGCAAGGGATACCGCTGAGGTGAACCGTTACTTGGCAATGCCTGAGGTACAGGCTGAGTTGCCAAAAGATTTGCGTTTGAAGTGGGGTGTGGCTCCTTCTGACTTAGATCCAAAGAAGCAAACCTACGAACTGTATGCCATTAAGTCAACCCAGCGCAACGGAAAGGCTCCTCTCGAGGGTGATGTTGTGGTGGATGCCAGCGATAAGTTCGACCAGTATGGAAAGCCAGCTGTTAATATGAGTATGAACACAGATGGTGCTCGTCGTTGGGCTCAGTTGACCAAACAGAATATAGGTAAGAGCATCGCTATCGTATTGGATGACTATGTGTATTCAGCTCCTCGTGTGAACACTGAGATTACTGGCGGTAATTCTGAAATTACTGGTAATTTCACACCTGAGCAGTCTAAGGACTTGGCAAACGTGCTGAAGTCTGGTAAGATGCCGGCTCCTGCGCACATTGTTCAGGAAGACATCGTTGGTCCGTCACTTGGTCAGGCTTCTATCAATGCAGGTATCATTTCATTCATCGTGGCATTGATTCTGTTGATGATCTATATGTGCTCTATGTATGGCCTCGTACCTGGTATGATTGCCAACTGCGCATTGATCATGAACTTGTTCTTCACATTGGGTATCCTTTCATCATTCCAAGCTGCACTGACTATGTCTGGTATTGCTGGTATGGTATTGACATTGGGTATGGCAGTGGATGCTAATGTGTTGATTTATGAGCGTACAAAGGAAGAGTTGCGTTCGGGTAAGGGTACAAAAGATGCATTGGCTGCTGGTTACAAGAATGCATTCAGTGCTATTTTCGACTCTAACATCACTTCATTGCTGACCGGTATTATCCTGTTCAACTTCGGAACTGGTCCTATTCGCGGTTTCGCAACCACTTTGATTATCGGTATCTGTATTTCCTTCTTTACTGCAGTGTTCATGACCCGTTTGGTATATGAATTCTTCATGAGCAAGGATAAGCTGTTGAACCTCACCTTTACTACGGGTATCTCTAAGAACCTTATGACTAACGTTCACTTCGACTTTATGGGGCCTCGTAAGCGTTGGTTATCTATTGGCTTTGTGGTGTTCTTGATTTGCATTGGTTTCATGTCTATTCGTGGTTTGAGCCGAAGCATCGACTTCACTGGTGGTCGTAACTTCAATGTACAGTTTGAGAATGCAGTAGAGCCAGAAGAAGTTCGTGCTTTGGTAGCTAATAGCTTCGAAGATGCTAATGTGAGCGTGATTGCTGTTGGTACAGACGGTCGTACCGTTCGTATCAGTACTAACTACCGCATTAATGAGGATGGTCAGAATGTAGATTCAGAGATTGAAAGTCGTCTGTACGATGCCGTGAAGCCTTTGCTGACACAGAACATCTCACTCGATACCTTCATTGACCGTGATAACTACACTGGTGGTAGTATCATCAGTTCTCAGAAGGTGGGTCCAAGTATTGCTGAAGATATAACTTACTCAGCTATCTGGTCAGTCATCCTGGCACTGATTGCTATCGGTATTTATATCCTCATTCGCTTCTATAACATTGCTTATTCAATTGGTGCTACGGGTGCATTGATTCTTGATACCTCTATTATCCTGGGTGCATATTCAATGTTCTGGGGTATCTTGCCATTCTCTTTGGAGATTGACCAGACCTTTATCGGTGCTGTGCTGACTGCTATCGGTTACTCTATCAACGATAAGGTGGTTATCTTCGACCGTGTGCGTGAATACACTCAGTTGTATCGCAAACGTGGCATGATGCAGGTATTTAACGATTCTTTGAACTCAACATTGGCACGTACCATTAATACTTCTATCAGTACGCTGATTGTGTTGCTGTGTATCTTCATCCTTGGTGGTGAGTCTATCCGCAGCTTTGCATTCGCAATGATCTTAGGTGTTATTTTTGGTACTATGTCATCACTCTTCATCGCATCTCCTATCGCTTATCAGATTATTAAGATTACCGACAAGAAGAGCGAGAAAGAGGAAGAGAATAAAGCATGATGCTTGCTATTATATAATAAGGTGGGGCTCTTCATTAGCCCCACTTTGTTTGATGGTCCTGTAGTTCAATGGATAGAATGGAGGTTTCCTAAACCTTAGATCCGAGTTCGATTCTCGGCGGGACTACGAGAATATAAATTATCAAATACTTATCTTATGGCTAATGAGATTGAAGTCAAGGAACTCGAACAAGTAGTGGTTCGTTTCTCAGGAGACTCTGGCGACGGTATGCAGCTCGCCGGCAATATCTTCTCAACAGTATCAGCTACTGTTGGTAATGACATCAGCACATTCCCCGACTATCCTGCCGACATCCGTGCTCCGCAAGGTTCACTCACTGGTGTGTCAGGTTTTCAGGTGCATGTAGGTGCTGATAAAGTCTATACTCCGGGTGACTTATGTGACGTGTTGGTAGCAATGAATGCTGCTGCACTCAAGACACAGTACAAGTTTGCTAAACCTACAGCCTGCATCATCATTGATACTGATGCTTTCAAGGCTACAGATTTACAGAAGGCTGAATTCAAAACAGATAATCCTATCGAGGAGATGGGTATCAAGCAGGATGTAATAGCTGCTCCTATCTCTAAACTGGTGCAGGAATGCCTGGCTGATAGCGGTATGGATGTGAAGTCTATGATGAAATGCCGTAATATGTTTGCTGTTGGCTTGGTTTGCTGGTTGTTCAATCGTGACCTCAACTTAGCAGAAAACTATATTCGTGAGAAGTTTGCCAAAAAACCTGGCATCGCAGAAGCTAATATTAAGGTAATACACGCTGGTTATGATTATGGTCATAACACCCATTCTTCTGTAGCTCATACTTATCGTATTGAGAGCAAGGTAACTGTTCCTGGCAAATATATGGACATTACAGGCAACAAGGCCACTGCATATGGTTTAATGGCAGCAGCCGAGAAGGTGGGCAAAAAGCTGTTCCTCGGCTCTTATCCCATCACCCCAGCTACTGATATTCTGCATGAGTTGGCTAAACACAAGTCAATGGGTGTCATAACCATGCAGTGCGAAGATGAGATCTCTGGCTGTGCATCAGCTGTGGGTGCTGCTTTTGCAGGTGCTTTGGCAGTAACCTCTACCTCTGGTCCTGGTGTTTGCTTGAAATCAGAGGCTATGAACTTGGCTGTTATCACAGAGTTGCCATTAGTATTGGTGGATGTACAGCGTGGTGGTCCTTCTACTGGTCTGCCTACCAAGTCTGAGCAAGCCGACCTGCTGTTGGCATTGTTCGGCAGAAGTGGTGAGAGCCCATTGCCAGTGATTGCAGCTACCTCTCCAACCGACTGCTTCGATAAGGCTTATATGGCTTGCAAGATAGCATTGGAACACATGACTCCTGTTATCCTTTTAACTGATGGCTTCATTGCCAATGGTTCTTCAGCATGGAAGTTGCCTAAGTTGGCTGACTATCCAGCTATCAATCCTCCATACGTTACTCCAGAGATGAAAGATAACTATGCACCTTACTTCCGTAATCCTGAAACGGGTGTCCGTTATTGGGCAACTCCAGGTCAGGAAGGCTATACCCATATCGTGGGTGGTCTGGAGAAGGATAGTAAGACGGGTGCTATATCCACCAATCCTGAGAACCACGACTTGATGGTTCGTCTGCGCGCAGAGAAGATTGCTAAGATTGAAGTACCTGATGTACTTGTTGAAGGTTGTGCAGATGATGCCGACCTGCTGATTGTAGGCTTCGGTAGTACATATGGTCATCTGTATTCAGCCATGAAGGAGCTTAATGCTAAGGGCAATAAGGTAGCTTTGGCTCAGTTCAGCTATATCAACCCATTGCCAAAGAACACGGCAGAGGTGTTGAAGCGCTATAAGAAGGTCGTAGTAGCAGAGCAGAACCTCGGCCAGTTTGCTGGCTATCTGCGCATGAAGATTGACAATTTTGCACCTTACCAGTTTAATGAAGTGAAGGGTCAGCCTTTCACCGTAAGTGCATTGGTAGATGCTTTCCAGGAAATAATCAACAAGTAACCCTTAAAGAAGTAAAGAAATGAGCGAACATACAGCAAAAGACTATAAGAAAGGACAACCCCGCTGGTGTCCGGGTTGCGGTGACCATTTCTTCCTGGCTTCCTTGCACAAGGCGATGGCAGAACTGGGCGTTGACCCTTGGAATATTGCAGTTATCTCGGGCATTGGCTGTTCAAGCCGTTTGCCTTACTATATGAATACCTACGCCATGCAGACCATCCACGGACGTGCTGCTGCGATTGCTTCTGGTGCAAAGGTGACCAATCCTAACTTGACTGTTTGGCAGGTATCAGGTGATGGTGATGGCTTGGCTATTGGTGGTAATCACTTTATCCATGCCATTCGTCGTAATGTTGACCTCAATATGATACTCTTGAACAATCGTATCTATGGTTTGACAAAAGGACAGTATTCACCAACATCTCCTCGTGGTTTCGTGAGCAAGTCATCTCCTTACGGCACAGTAGAAGATCCTTTCCATCCGGCTGAGCTATGTTTTGGCGCACGTGGCAGGTTCTTTGCTCGTGCTGCAGCTGTTGATGCTGCTGGTACTGTAGAAATTCTGAAGGCTGCAGCTCAACACAAGGGTGCAGCTGTTTGTGAGATTCTGCAGAATTGCATGATCTTCAACAATGGTGTGTATGATGCTTTGGCTAAGAAAGAAGACCGTGCCAAGAATGCTATCTATCTGCAGCATGGCAAGCCTATGCTCTTTGGCGAGAACAATGAGTATGGTTTGATGCAGGAAGGTTTCGGTTTAAAGGTTGTTAAGTTAGGTGAGAATGGCATTACAGAGAAGGATATCTTGGTACATGATGCTCACTGCGAGGACAACACCGTACAACTGAAACTGGCATTGATGGAAGGCCCAGACTTCCCCGTGGCTTTGGGTGTTATCCGTGACGTAGATGCTCCTACCTACAACGATGCCGTAAATGCACAGGTAGAGGAAATCAAGGCAAAGAAGAATTATCATAACTTCGAGGAACTGTTGCTGACCAACGATACTTGGGAAGTGAAGTAATTCTTGATTAGATAATAAAAATAAACGGCAGACCTTTTCCCAAAGACCTGCCGTTTTTTTGTTCAACAAAATAACCTTAAAACCATTTTTATTGTATTCTGTTACGTTCTTCATTAGCAGCACCTGTTCCCTTATATTTACTCTTTGCTGCATTGAAGTTATAGCGGAAAGTT
>OMSH01000257.1 GCA_900313715.1 uncultured Prevotellaceae bacterium | reverse complement strand
TTCCCCGTATGGGAGAGCTCACTCGTTGTGGAGTGCTCAACAAGACCGAAGGCGTGAATTTCAGCAAGGCGTTAGGTACGGTAGTCACCGAGCGCATCATTGATGGGGTGTGTATTCTGCTTATCACAGCTGTTACTTTCCTCTTGCAGATGCCCATCTTTATGCGTTTCTTTAACGAGACGGGCACCAAAGTGCCTTCATGGTCACATCTGCTGAGTACCCCCTGGTTCTATGTCACTCTTTTTTGCGTCTTAGGGGCAGCCATTTTGCTTTATTATATAATTAAGGTGTTCGGTTTGCCACGCAAGGTCAAGGCACTCTTGTGGGGCATGTGGAAAGGTGTTATGTCGGTAGGCAAGGTTTCCAATCCCCTCTTGTTTGTACTCTATACTATCTTGATATGGGTGTCCTATCTGCTTCATTTCTACCTCACCTTTTTCTGCTTTGACTTCTCGGCCGATTTAGGTATCCTGGCTGGTTTGGTAATGTTTGTAGGAGGTACCTTTGCTGTGATTGTGCCCACTCCCAATGGTGCAGGTCCCTGGCATTTTGCTGTTATTACCATGATGATGCTCTATGGTATCAGTGCTGCGGATGCTGCCACCTTTGCCCTCATCGTCCATGCCATCCAAACCCTGTTGGTTATTGTCCTCGGCATCTGGGGCTGGCTTAGGGTGTCGTTACAGCGCTAAAGTAAAGTATAGATTATCGTTCTCACGCTAAGCCAGAAATCCAATTATGTGGCTGTTAAGCACAAATGAATTAGAGTTATGATACAAAAAACTCAATTCAATATTGGCATCTCTATCCTGCTTTCACCATCAAGATACAAGGTCTGATGCGCTATGCGTGTTTTCCCTTGCTCTGACCATACGCCAGCATAGTTGCTGTGTACGCTGTATTGGGGGAAGTCTGATGAAGAGATATCAACACGGATACAGCTTCCTGGCTGCAGCTGCCACATGATGGGCAGGGATTCGACTTGTAGCTTTACCTTACTGCCTGGTTCATAGTCCTGACGAACTCCTAAAGGCTGGTTGCGGAACCCCAAAGAGGTGATGCCTGTTCGTATGTTATAGGTACTCCCATCTGCAAAGATCTCACTGATTTTATAGGTAAACGCTGTGTCGTCGCAATCGGAGCTGACATTGAGCACTACCTTCACTTTTCCTGCCAACAGGAGAGGAGCCGACAATGGCTCTGAGACAAATGAGATGACATCGTTCCTGTAGCCTGGCGCAGGTTGCAACTGGCTTCCTCGACGAGTAGAGGAGTTGAACAGGGTTTCACCTCCCACTGACAATACGGGATTAAGGGGATCGAAAGCGTATTCTACTTGACTTGCTGCAAAAAGTGACGTCTCTGCCAACTTGTTAGCTGGTGCCAGATAATATACCTTCTGGTCAACGCTATCTTGCAAAGGCCAACCGTTCAAGTCGTGCCACTTGTCTTCGCCAATGGCATATACCTTGACGGCTGGCGTGGGCGCTTCCTCTTTTAATAACAGGTCATAGAACCAATTGAACTGCAGGGTAGTAAGGTTTACATCCATTGCATGATTCTGCTTGCCAATCATAGGAGTGATGACGTGGGAGTGGTTCCATGCACCCACAATGAGCTGACTCTTGGTTTTTGTCTCGTCTGGCAACAGGTTGTATCCCAAAATTGTGCCTTCCTGATGATGGTCAAAATGGCCTGCCACCACTACGATGGGTACCTTAATTTTTGGAGGGATGCTCCGCAGAGTTTCCCACACTCCTTGATGCCAGTATGGGTCAGTATAGTCAGTATGTGTAATCCAGTCGCGATACCAAGGTAATTCAACGCCAAAGAAATGCGTATCCATCTCTTTCTGTGGCATATAGGCCATCTGCTCATGATAAACCTTGGTAATGTCTGGCTTTGCTGGTTTCTGGGTAACCTCTTCTGCGTTATCGATAGCCCAGGCGGTAAGGATGTCTTGCCTAAATTGCCCATAGCTGTAGGCTGACAAATGGCGGTCCACTCCATAATGATGCAGGAAGATACCCTTCACCTTGTCAGGTACGATGTCTGCAATAATCCAGGCAGTAAGAGCTGTATATGACTCACCGAACAGTCCTATGTTCTTGCACCAAGGTTGAGAAGCTACCCAATTGACCAGCGCCATACCATCGACACGCTCGTTCACATTGGGTTCGTACACACCCTCAGAACCGCCTTTGCCACGACAGTACTGAGTGATGTAGGCAATACCCCTGCGTGCATATCCGCGTCCTATCTCATTAGTATCACCTGCGCCTCCATAGACATAAGGAGTGCGTGTAATCACCACAGGCCAAGGACCTTCAACGGTGGGCTTATAGATGCATGTCTTCAACTTCAAGCCGTCGCCTGCTTCCACCATCTGCTCTTCATATACATAATCGCCTACTGGAGCTGCCACCTGAGTAGAGTCCAACGTAAAGGATACAGTTGAATGCTTCAGCATCTCAGCATATGCCCTGCGCTGTTCTTCTGTCAGTTGCTGTGCTTGAAGTGTGGCGCAGAACAGCAGACATAGCATTATCAAAACCTTTGGTATATCAAATCTCTTCATGCTCTATGATTATTATCAGATAATGAAAAAATATTACAGCTATGTGCTATTTCTTAAAGTCTCTTGATGAGCTTTGCTGGGATGCCTCCCACGACGGTGTTGGGTTCAACATCTTTGGTGACCACAGAACCAGCACCTACAATGGCATTCTCGCCTACGGTAACACCAGGCAGGATAGTGGCGCCAGCACCTATCCAGCAATTACGCTTCAGAACAACGGGCTTGCAGGTGAGTATCTGGTGCTCCTCAGGATCGTGGTTGTTGGAGATGAGCTGCGAATTGGCTGCTACCATCACATCATCCTCAATGGTGATGCCGCCTGCGCTCATGAAGAGCGAATTGTTCATAACAACCACACGCTTGCCAATCTTCACATTCTGGCCCCTGACTATGGTGGTGGGAGCCATCAGACGGCTTCCCTCGCCCATCTCGCCTATGAGTTGTTTCAGTAGGTCATTGTACTCGTCAGTATAGGGCATAGTGTGGTTCAATTTGAAGCAGAGCTGGGCTTCCTTGGCTCCTTGTGCCTGTTCCTCGGGAGTCAGCTTGCGCATGTCAATTCTTATTTCTTCCATATCTTGAAATGCTAAGGGTTTTATTTACTTAAACGCTCAAGGGCAGTTGCATCGAGGCGATAGACCGTCCACTCCTTCATGGGTACAGCACCCAGTGAGAGGTAGAAGTCGATGCTTGGCTGGTTCCAGTTCAGGCAAGTCCACTCCATGCGTCCGCAATGGTGCTCACGTGCCGTCTTTACCAAATGCAGGAGCAAGGCTTTGCCGTAGCCTTTGCCACGATATTCTGGCCACACGAACAAGTCCTCGAGGTATAAGCCCGAATGT
>OMSH01000258.1 GCA_900313715.1 uncultured Prevotellaceae bacterium | reverse complement strand
CAGCTGCAATAGCCAAGGGATTTTAAGTCCCTCGTGTCTACCGATTCCACCATCCGGGCAGCCTTGGTTTTGCGGTGCAAAGATAACTGCTATTTTTTATTCTGCAAAAAATATCAGCAACTTTTTATACTTGCAAGTAGTTGATGCTCGGCTTCTGCTACTTTCGAGAAGCCAAATTTATCCAGTTCGTGCTGCATCAAATCACTGATTTCTGCATTGCAGAGTCTGCCAATGCTTCCTTCGTGGGTGTGATGCACCTCTTGACTGTGCTGGAACTTGCCTTGCTCAAATTCTATTCCCACTTGCTTGTAGGCATCCCTGAAAGGTACTCCTTGCAAGACCAGTTCGTTGACTCGCTCAACTGTAAAGATGGGCTGGTAGCGAGGGTCATCAAGGATGTGGGTGTTCACACTAAGGCGACTGATGATATAGGTAGTCATCTTCAGACAGTCTTTCATCTCTTCGAACGCAGGGAGGAATACTTCCTTCAATATTTGATAGTCACGGAAATAGCCGCTTGGCAGGTTGTTGCTGATAAGTACGATCTGCTGAGGTAATGCCTGCAGCTTGTTGCACTTGGCACGAGTCAACTCGAAGACATCTGGATTCTTCTTATGGGGCATGATGCTGGAGCCTGTCGTACATTCATCGGGCAATTTCACAAAACCAAAGTTCTGGCTGTTGAACATACAGGCGTCAAAAGCCAGTTTGGCAATGGTTCCGGCTAAGCTGGCCATGGCATAGGACACGTTGCGTTCCATCTTGCCACGACCCATCTGGGCATATATGACATTATAGTCCATGGAATCAAATCCTAACAGTCGGGTGGTCATGGTTCGGTTCAGTGGGAATGATGAACCATAGCCGGCTGCAGAGCCAAGTGGGTTGCGGTTTACAGTCCGATAGGCGGCTTGCAACATGGTCATGTCGTCAACCAGACTTTCTGCGTATGCTCCTAACCACAGACCGAACGAAGAGGGCATCGCTATCTGCAAATGTGTATAGCCTGGCATCAGCACGTCTTTATAGCGCTCGCTCTGCTCGACCAACGTGTCAAAAAGCTGCTTTGTCAGACCTACTAATTCTTTTATCTGGTCACGCGTGAAAAGCTTAAGGTCAACCAATACCTGGTCGTTTCGTGAACGTCCGCTGTGTATCTTCTTGCCGATGTCGCCCAAAGCACGGGTGAGCATGAGTTCTACTTGTGAGTGTACGTCTTCAATGCCTTCCTCAATCACAAAATCTCCTTTGACGGCTAACTCATAGATTTTCTTGAGTTCCTGAAGTAGAACGGCGAGCTCATCGGCTGTAAGCAAACCAATGCTTTCAAGCATGGTAATATGGGCCATACTTCCCAGTACATCATAAGGAGCCAAATATAAATCCATCTCACGGTCTCTGCCTACCGTGAAACGCTCTATTTCTTTGTCAATTTGTGTGGTTTTCTCCCAAAGTTTCATAAGTAATTTGGTGATGGTGGCTTAATAAGGTACTTGTGCCAAAGCTTCCACGATGCGGTTCAAACCGTCTTTGATGGGCTTTTGCACCATACCTAACATAAAGGCATTGAGCTGCAAACCTGCAATCAGTTTCATTTCACATGCATCTGGACCTTTGGGTACGAGTTCCATGCGAATGTCGAATGGAATGGGCGACTCAACGGTGCCGTAGGTCACGCTATGGAAGGGCTCGGTATCTTTAATTTGCATAGAAACTGCTCCCATGGGGGTCTTGAATGTCAGCATGCCGTTGTCAAGGCTAATGTTGTCAAGCTTGTCGGCTGGGATGCGCTCTTTCAGTTTCTCTAAGTTTTCTGCGTTCGACAACTTCTCAAACACGTTGCGTTGTGGAGCTTCAATCCGCTTGGAATCGCTCTCAAAACTCGTAGTACTCATAAATATCGCTTTATTTTAATTCGTCACCCCAATGTGCTGGGTCTTTTCTCCACTCGTTCAGAGTAGGAATGTCTTTTTCCTCAATATAGCCTGTCTTTAGTGCTGTCTCAATCACTGCATCATAGTCGGTGAGGGTTACCAATGGCACTTTTGCTTCCTTGAATGCTTTTTCTGCCACAGGGAAACCGTATGTGTAGCTGGCCACCATGCCAATCACCTCGCAACCGTCTCTGCGAATGGCTTCCACAGCCTTCAAACTGCTACCGCCTGTTGATATCAGGTCTTCAACCACTACTACTTTCATGCCAGGGCGCAACTCGCCTTCAATCAAGTTCTCCAGACCATGATCTTTTGGTTTGGAACGAACGTAAACAAAAGGCAAATTCAAAGCGTCTGCTACCATCGCACCTTGTGGAATGGCACCTGTAGCCACTCCTGCAACAGCGTCAACTTGTGGGAAATGCTCTAAGATGATGCGCGTAATCTCAAACTTAACAAAACTGCGCAAGGATGGATATGAAAGGGTCTTGCGGTTGTCGCAATAAAATGGTGACTTCCAACCTGATGCCCATGTGAAAGGATTGGCTGGCTGTAGTTTAATTGCTTTAATCTTCAAAAGTTTTTCGGCGAATAGTCTCTCTAATGTCTTCATAACACTAACATTTTACTAAAAACAATGCAAAAGTAAACAAAAGAATGATAATCCCGAAATGATTAACTCTTTTTTCAATCATCTATGTTGCATAACACTTCTTCATAGGTGAATCCTCGTTGCAAAGCAAAACGGGTGAGTTTGCCTCGCAAGATATAGTCGTCGTGTTCTTTAAGTGTTTTCCGTTTTTGTTTTAGTAAGTCTCGAAGAATTTGTGTGTATTCACTCATGTCAATCACTTCGTCCATGAGGGGGCGAAACACTGATGCGGGTATTTGTTTCTGACGAAGGCCTTGCTCAATCTTGGTGCGTCCCCATTTGGCAAAGCGGTATTTGTCGTTGATATAGGCTTTGGTATATCGCTCCTCGTCAATGAAACCTTGTTGGTGGAGATGACTGAGGATTTCTTGGGCATCCTGTCCTTCAATGCCCCACTGGCGCAACTTCTCTTTGATGTCGGCTGCACAATGTTCACCCTTGGCGCATAGGTTTGCTGCCTTTGCTAATGCCTCTGTTGCTGATAATGGTTTCATTATTTGGTGTTTTTTGCAAATACAAAACGGTCGTTGTGGCAAATGTCTTGCATCAATTGGACATCTTGGTAACCCTGGCTCACTAATAGCTCTTTGACAACCTGACCATAAGCTTGGTTGATTTCGAAAGCCAGCAGGCCATCTGACTTCAACATGGTGAGTCCCAGCAGACCTATCTTTCGATAGAAGAGCATGGGGTCGTCATTGGGTACGAACAAGGCCTCATGTGGTTCATAATCCAAAACATTGGGTGCCATGCTGTCTGCCTCTTTGATGGTTATGTAAGGGGGGTTGCTGACAATGGCATCATACATGCCTGTCTCTGTCGTTGGCGGTTGGTATGTGAGGATATCGGTTTGGAAAAAAGACACTTTTCCTTGTAATCTCTCGTTGTTGATTCTGGCAATAGTCAGTGCTTTCTCTGAAATGTCGCAGGCCACTATTATGGCATCTGGTAAGGCCAATGACAATGATATGGCAATGCATCCACTGCCGGTACCTATGTCAAGTACGCTGGCATCTGACGGAATACGCTCCGTTACAAGCTGTACCAACTCTTCGGTTTCCGGACGTGGGATTAATACACCTGGTGCCACGTAAAACCTCTTGCCGCAAAATGGCGCTTGCTGTTGGATATACTGTATGGGTTCAAAATCATGCAATCTTTCAAGTATAGATTGAAGAAAAGTTTTTTGATTTGAAGATAAAGCTATATCTTTGCCGAGGAAAAAGTCAACAGATGATTGTCCCAGCATTTCACAACATATAATGCGGGTGAGCGCCATCGCTTCTTCCTTGCCGTAGAGTGGCAGCAATGTTTCACGTATGTCTGCAATGACATTTGACATATTCTTGCCAAAAGTACGAAAAATAAAGAAACAATGATGACGAATGATGAAAAATATATGAAACGATGTATCCAGTTGGCCAAAAATGGACGACTGGGCGCTCCTCCTAATCCAATGGTAGGAGCTGTTATTGTATATAATGGAATCATCATTGGGGAGGGCTATCATGCCAAATGCGGAGAGGCTCATGCTGAAGTCAATGCCATTGCCAGTGTGAAAGAGCAGGAATTGTTGAAGAGCAGTACCATCTATGTGAGCCTGGAACCTTGTTCGCATTACGGAAAGACGCCTCCTTGTGCTAACCTGATTGTTGAAAAAGGTATTCCCAGGGTGGTGATAGGTTGTATTGACCCATTCAGTAAAGTGGCCGGCAGAGGTGTTGAGGTGTTGCGCAAGGCTGGCTGTGAGGTGAAGGTGGGTGTGCTGGAAAAAGAATGCAGGGAACTCAACCGGGCTTTTTTTACTGTACAGGTGAAACGACGTCCTTTTATCACTTTGAAGTGGGCTCAGTCGGCTGATGGATATATGGACGTGATTAGGGAGGGGGGAGTGCCTGTCGTTCTTTCGTCACCTCATACTCAGATGATAGCTCATAAACGTAGGGCAGAACACCAGGCGATTATGGTGGGTACTCGTACGGCTTTGCTGGATAATCCTTCGTTGAGCGTCAGGGCATGGTGTGGCCCTCAGCCTTTGCGTGTGGTGTTGGATCGGGAATTGAAATTGCCGCGA
The DNA here is from genome assembly GCA_900313715.1 of uncultured Prevotellaceae bacterium. Classification (GTDB taxonomy): domain Bacteria; phylum Bacteroidota; class Bacteroidia; order Bacteroidales; family Bacteroidaceae; genus Bacteroides. Next base: position 10,807 of record OMSH01000258.1, on the reverse strand, counting down.
CATCTGCATGTGTTTGACGGAACTCAACCCACATTGGTGGTGACTGAGAAGAAGGAGGTGGTGGCTGGCTGCTCTACTTTACAGGTTGATTTTAGCCGTAGTATCTTCCCCCCGTTGATGGAGGAACTTTTGAGGAGAAATGTACAGTCGTTGCTGGTGGAGGGCGGTGCTACTTTGTTGCAGTCGTTCTTGGATGAAGATATGTGGGATGAGGCTTATGTGGAACATTGTCCACAGATGTTAGGACACGGAATCTTGTCACCGCATCTTGCCAAACCCGTAAAATCATCCAAAAAAAAGCTAATTATGGGCCGAAACTACCATATATTTGATAATTTTGTATAAAACTTTGTTATAAATCTGCACATAAGAAAATTGTTTTTTAATTTTGCAGGTTGTAAATAAGAAAAGAAGACTTTGATGAGAACAAAACTCTTATTGGCCATAGCATGTTTGTTGTGTGTGTGTGTCGGATTTGGCGCTTGTATGAAAGGGGATGATCAGAATGTTGAGGTGAATATCAGCACATATGTAACGGCTTTTGGCATTGACACGATATATGGAAAGTATTATAAGTTCACTGTTGATCAGGTGAACCATGTTATCTTTAATGCAGACTCTCTGCCTCTTGGCTCCGATACATTGTTGAACAAAATCATTATAGATACATTTTCTACTACAGGATATATTACTTCCGGTTTGCTTGACTCATTGTTGATCGTTGGTCAACCGGCAAACCTCTTACCGGCAATAAATAAGCCGGGCATTACGTTTAAAATCATTTCCAATGATGGTAGCAGAAAGCAGGAATATAGCTTACAGGTAAATGTTCATAAAGTGGATCCTGAACTTGCTACATGGAAGAATGTCAAAGGACTGCCTACAGACTTTGTGGCTGCTAAAAGTACTGACCAGAAAATACTGGTAAGAGACGATGAGCTAATGGCGTTCTTGCGTGGTGACTTATTGTTGAAATCTGACATTACCAGTGAGACTGCCTATGCATGGAAAACATACACCATGACTGGTCTGCCTGCTGATGCCATGCTTCATTCTACGCTTTGTTATAACGACACACTGTATATGATTTCCCAATCTGGCGATTTGTATAATAGTGTTGATGGTGAGGTGTGGGAAATGAATGAAATACTGAGTGGCGGGGTGAGAACCTTGCTGGCTGCTTTTGCCGATAAACTGACAGCCATAAAAGAAGAGGATGGAGAATTGCGCTATTGTCTTACTCATGCTTCTACAGAAGCGTGGACAAGCGGTGTGCTGGTACATGAAGGTTTCCCCATTGATAAAGTGAGCTCTGATGTCTATGTCTCTGGAACAGGTGTGGAAAGGGCTATCTTGGTGGGTATGCCTAAGTCTGAGGAGTATAAAACCACTCCTTGGATGACTATTGATGGTGATGATTGGGGTGCTATGAGTACGGAAACCAGTTATTATTGTCCGATGATATACAATCCCAGCGTGATGTTTTACAATAAGTTCTTCTATATTGTTGGTGACGAGCTGGGCGAATTGTATGAGTCGATGGGAGGGCTTGTTTGGGGGTTGTCAACTGGTAAGTTCCAGTTACCTGAAGAATTGGAGGGCCATCAGCAATATGCCTTAACGGTGGACGATGCTAACTATATATGGATTCTTGTCATAGGAAATGACAATGAAAATACGCAATTATGGCGTGGCCGCCTTAATGTGTTAAACTAATAAAGAATGCGGTGTATGGGAGATAAGATACAGTTAGATATGAATAGCATACCATCCCACGTAGCGATAATCATGGATGGTAATGGACGATGGGCCAAGCAGCGTGGTCTGGAACGCTCGTTTGGGCATCAAGCCGGAGCTGAGACTGTCCACCAAATAGCAGAGGAGGCTGCTCGGCTGGGTATTAAATACCTAACACTATACACCTTCTCTACGGAGAACTGGAATCGTCCTCAACAGGAGGTGACTGCCTTGATGGAATTGCTGTTTAAGCATATTGAAGAGGAAACCTTCATGAAAAACAATATTAGTTTCAAGGTGATAGGTGATATCGACAAGTTGCCTGAATTTGTACGGGGGAGATTGATGGAGTGCATTAAGCATACTTCCAAAAATACAGGTATGTCGTTGATTCTCGCACTGAGCTATTCCTCAAAATGGGAACTTACAGAAGCTGCTCGTCAGATTGCGGCTGAAGTAAAAGAAGGAAAGTTGGAGTTGTCGGATATTGACAGCAATACGATACAACAACACTTGGCTACTAAGGATATGCCGGATGTGGACTTGCTTATTCGTACAGGAGAAGAACAACGTTTAAGCAACTTTTTGTTATGGCAGTGTGCTTACGCTGAACTTTATTTTTGTAACACATTTTGGCCCGACTTCAAAGAAAATGAATTGAGAAAAGCGATAGCTGATTACCAGAACCGAGAAAGACGTTACGGAAAGACAAGCGAACAATTACAATCAAATGAAGAGAGTTGATAGTTTTAAGTTGTATAGGATGAAGATGCATAATCGTTTTTACTACATATGGCTGTTGATAATCATGCTGTCTATGGCAAATTGCCCATGGATACATGCTCAGAATGAGGTGGCGGTGGATGCATCGAACGATGGAACACCTGTTATTCTATATTCAGGCGAGACTAAGAAATATGTTATCGCTGCAATTGCTGTAGAGGGTGCTGATAATTATGAAGACAATGTAATTATCAACATTTCTGGTTTGCAAGTTGGTGAAACAATCGAAGTCCCTGGTGAAGATATTACAAATGCAGCTAAGCGATATTGGAGACACGGATTGTTTTCCGATGTTAGCATTCAGGCTGATAAGATAATAGGTGATCGTATCTGGCTGAAGATAAAAGTCAGTATGCGCCCACGTGTGAGCGAGGTAAACTATCATGGTTTAAAGAAATCGGAGCAAGAAGACTTGCAGGCACGCATCGGTATGATTAAAGGTAGCCAGATTACACCTAATGCAGTGAGCCGTGCTGAAACCATCATAAAACGATATCTCGATGACAAAGGATTTAAGAATGCTGATGTGAAACTGGTGCAGCGTGATGATCCTAACAGAAACAATGAAGTCATTGTGGATGTAAATGTCGATAAGAAAGAAAAGGTTAAGGTACATCAAATCATCATTGAAGGTAATCAGGCACTCAAAGACAGCAAAATCAAACGCGTGATGAAGAAAACCAACGAGAAAAACAAGTTGGTCAATATCTTCCGCTCAAAGAAGTTCGTGCCTGAAAAATACGAGGAGGACAAGCAGTTTATTATAGATAAGTATAATGAGCTTGGTTATCGTGATGCTGTCATCTTGGTGGATAGTGTCTCCAATTATGACGACAATACGGTAGATGTGTACATTAAGTTGGAAGAAGGTGAAAAGTATTACATCCGCAATATCTCGTGGGTAGGTAATACCGTATATCCTTCAGAAGTCCTGGCAAGTGTGCTTCAGATGAAGTCTGGTGATGTTTATAACCAGAAAAAACTGGAAGAGCGCACGGTAACAGATGATGAATCGGTGGGTAACCTTTATTATAATAATGGTTATCTGTTCTATAGTCTGGATCCTGTTGAAGTGAACATCGTTGGTGACTCTATTGACTTGGAGATGCGTATTTTCGAAGGTCAGCAGGCTACGGTCAACAAGGTAACCATCAGTGGTAACGACCGTCTGTATGAAGAGGTGGTGCGCCGAGAGTTATATGTGAAACCTGGTAAGTTGTTCAGCAAGGATGATATCATGACTTCCATGCGTGAAATCCAACAGATGGGACATTTTGACCCAGAACAGTTGCAGCCAGATATCCAGCCTCGTCCTGAGGATGGAACCGTAGATATTGGTTTCCCTTTGGTGTCAAAACCTAATGACCAGGTGGAACTGTCTGCTGGTTGGGGACAAACAGGTATTATCGGTAAACTGAGTCTGAAGTTTACTAACTTCTCCATGAAGAACCTGTTGCATCCGAGCCGCAAGCATCGTGGCTTGTTGCCTCAGGGTGAGGGACAGACCTTGACATTGAGTGGTCAGACCAACGGTAGCTACTATCAGAGTTATAGTATCTCATTCTTGGATCCATGGTTTGGTGGCAAGCGACCGAATGCTTTCCAGGTTTCTGCTTATTACTATGTGCAAACAGATATCAGTAGCCGGTATTACAACTCGGCCATGATGAATATGTATAACTATGGTTATGGCATGGGTGGCATGTATGGCGGTTATGGTGGTTATGGTTATGGCGGCTATGGCTATTCTAACTACGAAAACTACTATGATCCCGATAAGTACATGAAGATGATAGGTGCTTCTGTAATGTTTGGTAAAAGATTGAACTGGCCTGACAATTATTTCCAAATCTCTGCAGAGTTGTCATTTAATCGTTATATGCTGAGTCAGTGGATGTATTTCCCTGTGACGGATGGCAGCTCGAACGAAGTAGCTTTGAATTTCACTCTGGCGCGTAGGTCAACCGACAACCCAATCTATACTCGTCAAGGTTCTGAGTTCAGCTTCTCTGTGCAACTAACGCCTCCTTGGAGTGCTTTTGATGGCAAGGATTATAGTAAGTATGACCAAACCAATCAGGACGATTATAACAAGATGTATCGTTGGATTGAATATCACAAGTGGAAATTTAAGTCAAAAATATTCATCCCATTGGCCGACCCATATACGGTAAAACGTACACCTGTGCTGATGATTCGTGCTGAGTTCGGTCTGTTGGGACATTATAATAAATATAAAAAGTCTCCATTCCAAACTTTTGACGTTGGTGGTGATGGTATGACGGGTTATACTACATATGCGACTGAAAGTGTGGCACTTCGCGGATATGAGAACAGTTCTCTTACCATGTCGAGAAGCCAGGCGGGATACGCTTACACACGCTTTGGATTAGAATTAAGATATCCTTTAATGCTTGAGACAAGCAGTACTATCTATGCTTTAGCGTTTTTAGAAGGAGGAAACGCATGGCATGACGTTTCTAGTTTTAACCCATTCGATATGAAACGATCTGCTGGTTTAGGCTTGCGTATTTATCTGCCGATGATTGGTATGATGGGTATTGACTGGGGTTATGGATTTGATAAGATTAATGGCTCAGATGCTTATAGTGGTAGTAACTTCCACTTCGTCTTAGGTCAGGAGTTTTAAAAGAATGTATTATTAATTAGGAGACGGAATTATGAAGAAGTTTGTGTTGTTAATGTTGGCTTTGTGTGCCATGAGCCTTGGCGCAAGTGCACAGCGTTTTGCATTGATTGACATGGAGTACATTTTACAGAATGTTCCTGCATACGAAAGTGCAAATAATGAAATAGAGCAGTTGTCAAAACAATGGCAGACGGAAGTGCAGAAAGCCTCTGATGAGGCAAAGTCTTTATATGAAAGCTATCAGTCGGCTAAGAACCTGACAGAGGCACAAAGGACGCAACAGGAAAATGCCATCGTGGAGAAGGAGAAATCGGCTGCTGAGTTACGTCGTAAGTATTTCGGTCAAGAAGGTGAGTTGGCAAAAAAGCAGCAAGAACTGATGCAGCCTATCTTGGATGATATTTACGAGGTGGTAAAAGCTATAGCTCAGAATAAAGGTTATAGTATGGTAATCGACCGTGCTTCGGCCTCGAGCATTATCTTTGCATCGCCTAATATTGATATAAGCGATGATGTATTGGCTGAATTAGGTGAATAATTCAAAAATATTTCCTACATTTGCAGCCGATATTATTTTGAAAATAAATATAAACAATAAAAACAGGATTTAATGATGTTAAAGAAAATTGTATTGGCCGTTGCTTTGATTGCCCTGCCGGCGCTGGGTGCAATGGCTCAGCAGAAGTTCGCTCACTTGAACGCACAGGCTGTTATCGTTGAGATGGCAGAATATAAGAAAGCTGTATCTGACATTGAAGCAATGCAGAAGAACTATCAGGACGAGTTGCAACGTACTCAGGAAGAATTTAACAAGAAGTATCAGGAGTATGTAGCTCAAGCTGATTCTCTGCCTCGTAATATTGCTGAACGCCGTCAGAAGGAGCTTCAGGATATGGCTCAGCGTCAGGAGCAGTTCCAGCAGGAAGCAAGTCAGTCTCTGCAGCAAGCTCAGCAGGAGGCCATGAACCCAATTATTGAAAAGGTGCAGAAGGCTGTTGAGGAGATAGGTCAGGCTGATGGTTACATTTATATCTTTGACCTCTCAAGTACCAGCATCCCATTCGTGGGCGCACAGAGTGTGGATGTCACTGACAAGGTAAAGGCTAAGGTGGGCGTAAAGTAAAGTTATGAACCATCGGTTGTCAAGCATACCTGGCCCTATCGGGGTGTTTGATTCAGGTTACGGAGGCCTCACGATCTTAAGTAAGATCCGTGAGGCTTTGCCTGCTTATGACTATATCTATCTTGGCGACAATGCTCGTAATCCTTATGGTACCCGCTCTTTTCAGATAGTGTATGAGTTTACCTTGCAGGCTGTGACCAAGCTCTTCGAGTTAGGGTGCCATCTGGTGATTTTGGGATGTAACACCGCTTCTGCTAAGGCATTGCGTAGCATTCAGATGAACGACTTGCATCTGTTGGACGCTAATCGTAGGGTATTAGGCGTAATACGTCCCACTGTTGAATGTATTGGGGCTCTCACCAATACCAGACATGTAGGTTTACTGGCTACGCCGGGAACAGTGAAAAGTGAGTCCTATCCTTTGGAGGTAAAGAAGCTTTTCCCTGATGTGGTTGTTAGCAGTCAGGCGTGTCCCATGTGGGTGCCTTTGGTCGAGAACAATGAAGCCAACAGTGAGGGTGCCGATTTTTTTGTTCAGAAATACCTGCATGAGTTGCTATATAAAGACGATCAGATTGATACCATCATTCTGGGGTGTACGCACTATCCGTTGCTGTTGGACAAAATCAAACAATATGCCCCTAAGCATATCAATATCGTTACACAGGGTGAATTAGTGGCAGAGAGCTTGAAAGACTATCTGCAACGTCATCCGGAGATGGATGCTAAATGCACCCGTGGCAATACTTGCACATACTATACAACTGAATCAGAAGAGAAATTTACGGAATCGGCTTCCATTTTCTTGAATGAGTCGGTGAACGTAAAGCATATTGAGTTATGAAAAGAATCGTTATCAAGGTGGGTAGCAATGTGCTGACGAGAAAAGATGGAACTCTGGATGTCACTCGTATGTCAGCATTGGTTGACCAAATCGCCCAATTACGACAGGAAGACATGGAGGTAATATTGGTGTCTTCAGGAGCAGTGGCTTCTGGACGAAGTGAGTTAAAGTTGTCAGAACACCACCTTGACACTACCTCGCAGCGTCAATTGTTTTCTGCCGTAGGACAAGCAAAACTCATTAATCGTTACTATGAGCTATTCCGTGATCATGGTATAGCGGTAGGCCAAGTCCTCACCATGAAAGAGAACTTTGCCACACGTCGGCATTATCTCAATCAGAAGAATTGCATGACGGTTATGCTTGAGCATGGGGTCATTCCGATCGTGAATGAAAATGATACCATCAGTGTAACAGAATTGATGTTTACCGACAATGACGAACTGAGTGGGCTTATAGCCTCTATGATGGATGCTGATGCACTCATTATCCTCAGCAATATTGATGGCATTTATAACGGCTCTCCTGCAGAACCTGGTTCGCAGGTTATCCGTGAGATTGGTCAGAAGATGGACTTGACGGACTATATTCAAACAAGTAAGTCGAGTTTCGGACGTGGTGGTATGCTGACTAAAACCAATATTGCGCGAAAAGTCGCGGATGAAGGCATTGAGGTGATAATCGCAAACGGCAAGCGAGATGACATCCTCCTGCATTTGTTGTTAGATAAAGATGCAGTTTGCACTCGTTTCGTTCCCAAGTCAAAGCCTATCAGTGGAGTTAAGAAATGGATAGCCCATAGCGAGGGGTTTGCCAAAGGCGAAATCTCCATCAATGCTAAAGCATTAGAAGCTTTGAGAGGCGATAAAGCTGTAAGTATCTTACCTGTTGGTATCATAGGGGTGACAGGAGAATTCGAGAAGGATGACATTATCCGCATCATTGATGCCGATGGTAATCTGATAGGGGTAGGCAAAGCTAATTGTACATCAGTGCAGGCAAAAGCTGCTATGGGTAAACATGCTGGTCGCCCGGTAGTGCATTACGATTATTTATATATGGAATAGAAGCATATGGTTGTAAGAGAGCAATTACAAGAAGTATATCAGGCAGCTAAGTCATTGTTGAGGCTTAGTGATGATTTAATCGCAGAAGTATTGTGTGCTGTCGCTGATGAGATTATCGCACAAGCTGATGTTATATTGAAAGCCAATGAGCAAGACTTGTCTCGTATGGATCCTGCCAATCCAAAATACGATCGTCTGAAACTGACACTTGAGAGGTTGGAAGGCATCGCAGCTGACATGCGTAATGTGTCGAAACTTCCTTCACCTGTGGGTAAAGTCCTAAAAGAGATTGTCCGCCCCAATGGCCTAAAGATAAAACAGATAAGTGTGCCTTTTGGTGTGATAGGTATTATTTATGAAGCGCGCCCCAATGTCAGCTTCGATGTTTTCTCGCTCTGCCTACGTAGTCACAATGCCTGCGTGTTGAAAGGTGGTAGTGATGCACAAGATACCAATGAGGCTTCTGTTTGTATCATTCATGGTGTCCTGAAGCGTTTTGGCATTGATACCCATATCGTGGAACTGTTGCCTGGCGATCGTGAGGCTACAGCTGAGTTGCTCCATGCACGTGGATTAGTCGATTTGATCATACCTCGTGGCAGTAGTGGCCTGATCAGGTTTGTACGCGATAATGCTACCGTGCCAGTGATTGAGACGGGTGCTGGCATTTGCCACACATATTTCGACGCTTCGGGCGATGTTGCCAAGGGGGCACCTATTATAAATAATGCCAAGACACGACGTGTGTCGGTATGCAATGCTTTGGACTGTGTGTTGCTGCATCGCACTCGTTTGGCCAGTCTGCCAGAACTATGCAGCATGCTATCTAATAGCAACGTGATTATCTATGCCGATGATGAGGCTTATGCTTCTTTGCAAGGGCATTACCCTGATAATTTACTTCAGCATGCCCAGCCAGACAGTTTCGGTACCGAGTTCCTGGATTATAAGATGGCTATTAAGACGGTAGCTTCACTTGACGATGCCATTGATTGCATAAATGCCATTGCTTCTGGCCATAGCGAGTGCATCGTCACAGAAGATAAGGCTGCAGCCGATAGGTTCTGTAGCGAGGTAGATGCTGCTTGCGTGTATTGGAATGCGCCTACCTCTTTTAGTGATGGTGCCCAGTTTGGCTTGGGTGCCGAGATTGGTATCAGCACGCAGAAGATGCATGCTCGCGGCCCTATGGCGTTGGAGGCGATAACTACCTATAAATGGATCATTGAAGGTAATGGACAAATTAGGAAATAATAGAACAATGAGATATTTTAGTAAAGTAAATGATTTGGGCGACCTGCATCAGGCATTGCAGGAAGCTTTAGAGATAAAGAAAGATAGGTTCAAGTATGTGGAGTTAGGCAAGAACAAAACCTTGCTGATGGTTTTCTTTAATTCCAGTCTGCGCACTCGTTTGAGCACGCAGAAAGCTGCCATGAACTTGGGTATGAATGTCATCGTATTGGATGTGAACCAAGGCGCATGGAAGTTGGAAACTGAACGAGGAGTAGTGATGGATGGCGATAAGAGTGAACATTTGTTGGAGGCCATCCCTGTCATGGGATGCTACTGCGATGTTATCGGTGTCCGCTCTTTCGCTGGTCTGAAAGATCGTGATTACGATTATGCGGAAACTGTTTTCAATCAGTTTGTGCAATATAGCGGTCGTCCTGTTTTTGCTATGGAAACCGCTACGGTGCATCCTTTACAGGCTTTTGCTGATTTGATAACCATCGAGGAATATAAAGAGGTGAAACGCCCTAAGGTGGTACTCACTTGGGCTCCTCATCCAAAGGCCTTGCCTCAAGCAGTGCCCAACTCGTTTGCCGAGTGGATGAATGCGGCTGACGTAGATTTTGTGATTACTCATCCTAAGGGTTATGAACTGGATCCTGCTTTTGTGGGTGATGCTACAGTAGAATACGACCAAAAGAAAGCACTGACTGGTGCTGACTTCGTGTATGCTAAGAACTGGAGTTGCCCGGGGGTGACTAACCTGGCTGAATATGGCCAGGTGTTAAGCAAGGATATGGGTTGGACCATTGATGAAGAGCATATGAGTTGGACGAACGATGCTCATTTCATGCACTGTCTGCCTGTACGCCGTAACATGATTGTTACAGATAATGTTATAGAAGGACCTCGTTCACTGGTAATACCTGAGGCGGCTAACCGCGAGATTTCTGCAACTGTCGTGCTGAAACGTATTTTGGAGAAATTATGAAGCTGGTGATGAAGAGACTGTTCTTTTTTATATTGGTATTGGTAACTGCTCAGCTGTCGTTTGCCCAAAAACTGGAGTGGAAGCTCGGAGCAGAAGGTTTCTTTGATAATGGTGAGGGTGATGATACTTATCGTACTACCCTGACTTACGGTGGTTTACGCGTTACTCCTGAATTGGGTATCAGTTGGGATGAAGGCAAACATAGCATCATGGGTGGCTATAGTGGTCATTTGGAGTTTGGCAAGAAGCATGGCTTTACTGATGGTACGCCTGTGGTATATTATCGTTATCAGACTCAACCGCTGACTTTCACCTTTGGTAGTTTTCAACGTGACAAGTTGTTGGGTGACTATCCTTCGTTCATGTTTGCCGACTCTAT
>OMSH01000259.1 GCA_900313715.1 uncultured Prevotellaceae bacterium | reverse complement strand
TATCAGCCGATTTCGCTCATTTGGCGGATGATATAGACATGCTGAACCAAAGTGAAGCCGACTGGATTCATTGTGACATCATGGATGGCGTTTTTGTGCCAAACATCTCATTTGGCTTTCCTGTGCTGAAACACGTAGTTAAGTTCTCAAACAAGCCTCTTGACGTACACTTGATGATTGTTCAACCAGAAAAATTCATTCCAGAGGTAAAGGCATTAGGTGCTTATATCATGAACGTGCATTATGAGACCTGCCCTCATCTGCATCGTGTTATCCAACAGATTCGTGATGCTGGCATGGAGCCTGCTGTCACCTTGAACCCATCAACACCGGTGTCTTTATTGAAAGATATCATCAACGATGTATATATGGTTTTGCTTATGGGAGTCAATCCTGGTTTCGGAGGGCAGAAGTTTATTGAAAACACGGTAAAGAAAACCCGTGAATTGCGTGACTTGATCAATGAATCAGGTTCACGTGCCTTAATAGAGATAGACGGAGGTGTAAATGTCAATACTGGAGCCAGACTCATAGAAGCAGGAGCTGATGTATTGGTAGCTGGGAATGCTGTTTTTTCCGCAGCTGACCCTATAGCTGCTATTGAGACTTTGAAGAATCTATAATATATGTTGTCAGCTGCTATCCAACGGCATCCATCAATCAGACTACTGTTGCCATTAGTGGCTGGCATTGTAATGGGATGGTACTTGCCCACATCTCATATAGAATGGATATGTGCAATTGCTTTGTTGTCATGGGGCGTTTTAGTTACAGAACGTTTTTTAAGCAAGCGATTTGATGGGTTGTTTGGTCCAGCATTGAATATCTTCATTATTTGTGTTGGTTATTTTCTAACATCATGGCAGTTGCTAAAAACAGAGTATTCCTTTTCTGGGAAAGTTGATAGTTACATAGCGGTCGTAAAAGAACATCCACAAGAAAAGCCTCGTACTTACCTACTGCCATCAGACGTTTATGAGCGCAATGGGAAGTCACACCTTTTTCTCCTATATATAGCAAAGAACGATGCATCGGCTAATATAACTCGTGGTGACACCATCTTACTAAAGACAAAACTACAAGCTCCCAGCAATGAAAACACTGGTGATTTTGACTATGTGAGCTACCTTAAGCAAAAAGGCATTTCAGGCACTGCATATATCGGAGCTAAAGATTGGAAAATAAAAGGGCACAATAGCCATACCAACTGGGTACAACGTTTGCAGGACTTTCGCGAGATAGTTATTACCAAATATAAAAATCTTGGCTTTAAAGATGATGCTTTAGCCATCTTGTCTGCATTAACTACAGGAGTTAAAGATGTTTTAAGTGATGACATTCGTGAGACTTACTCCATAGCAGGAGTAAGTCATATACTGGCTCTATCTGGACTGCACATCGGACTGATTTATGGATTTATGCTATTGCTCTTAATTCCTTTGTGGAAACGCATACCTTCTACCCAACCATACTCTATATGTTTTATTATAGCCACGTTATGGTTGTATGCTATCTTCACAGGATTATCAACCTCAGTGGTACGCTCGACTTTTATGTTCAGCGTGCATGCCATTGCTTTGTTAAGGGAGGAGCGTCCTGCCACCATACATATTTTAATGCTAACTGCTTTTGGAATGCTTTTATATAATCCATTATGGATTTTCGATGTAAGTTTCCAACTATCATTCACAGCAGTAGCCTCGATTCTTATCCTTCAGCCGATCATATCAGCAATGTTACCCCAACCTTCTAATGGAATAATAAAAAAAATGAAGGACATCATGACTGTATCTATAGCCGCCCAAGTGGGTACAGCACCATTAGTCATTTTATACTTCCATCGCTTTTCCACTCATTTTCTACTCAGCAATTTGCTTGTTTTGCCTATAATAACAATCATCATTTATGGTGCAGTTTTTATGCTGATGCTAACCCCTTTTGCCGATCTTCAACAATGGGTAGCGGATGGTATTAATGGCATGATAAGCCTTTTAAATGGGACACTACTTCAATTGACACATTTGCCACTGGCTTCCATAGACCATCTATGGACTAATGTCATAGAAATTATCCTCTATTACTGTTGCATTTACCTCTTTATCAAGTATCTTAATCAACGTACTGCCTCAAGAGCCATTACCACTTTAATAACTACGTGGCTAATGGTTGGATGCCATTTAGTAAACACCATAATTAGACTATAATATTGCGAAAGCCAATCTTTTTCACTATTTTTGCCACCAACCCTTTAATGAATATATTATGCTAACTAAAATAATCAATCCTGAACATATTACAAGATTTAAAGAATGGCTTAATGAGTGTAAGAAGTTTGTTATCATTGCTCACACAAACCCTGATGGAGACGCAATAGGATCTTCACTGGCACTATATCATTATTTAAGATATTTACGAAAAAACGCATATGTAATAATGCCTAATCAATTCCCAGACTTCTTAAAATGGTTACCTGGTGCCGACAATGTGATGATTTACCCTTATCTTACAGATGCTGCCAACAAAAGAATTGCTGAAGCAGATGTAATTTGCTGCTTGGATTTTAACAGATTGGATCGTGTGGATGAGATAGCAGAGCAAATACGTGATTCAAAGGCAAAGAAAGTTTTGATTGACCATCATTTGGATCCTGAACAATTTGCTGATATTACTATTTCACACCCCGAACAATCATCTACTTGTGAACTGCTCTACCGTTTCCTTTGTGATTTAGGCTACTATTATAAGATGAGCACAACAGTAGCAACATGTATTTATACAGGCATGATGACAGATACTGGCGGTTTTACATACAATTCCAATAATCCAGAATTATTCTTTATAGTGAGCATGTTACTTCAAAAGCATGTAGATAAGGATTTGGTGTATCGAAAGGTAAATTATAACTTTTCTGCCAGTCGTTTGCTATTGCAAGGACAGGTTCTCACGGGAATGGTAGTATTACCGGAATATCATACTGCCATATTGACTTTAACAAAAGAACAACAGCAAAAGTTTCAATACTCCAAAGGGGACAGCGAAGGGTTTGTCAATATCCCATTACAAATCAAAGAAGTTATCTTTACCTGTTTCCTGAGGGAGGATACAGAAAAAGACATGGTTAAAGTTTCTTTACGTTCCATTGGGGAATTCCCATGTAATGTCGTAGCAGAAGAATTCGGTGGAGGTGGCCATAAGAACGCTTCTGGTGGAGAACTTCTGAATATGGACGCAGAAATGGCCTTGCAGAGATTTAGAAAAGTATTGGAAAAATATAAAGGACTACTTGAAGAATGCTATAATCAGCATCCTAAGTAACTAAATAAGGTTAAAAGTTAACAGCTTTCGGACGTGAATTTAGTTCATTAGAATGAAAAGACCTATTTTTGCAAAGAAATAACGATGATAATAAAAGATGAAGAAACTTGTTATATGTTTTTGTAGCTTAGTACTCGCTTGCATAGCATTCAACGCATGTTCAAATAGTGTGACATATGCCGAATTGCTTGAAGACGAGAAAGCATCTATCAACAACTTTATTACAGATAATAATATTAAGGTTATTACACAAAAAGAGTTTCAGGATGCCGGATGTGTAACAGACGTAAACAAGAACGAATTCGTATTGACTACCAGTGGTGTATATATGCAGATTATTGACAAGGGATCTGAAATCATGGGCGACACCATACGTAACAACGATATGGTAATTGTGCGTTATGCAGAGTACAGACTTGAAAAAGACAGTGCTGCAACACAAGTAATGAGCAACCTGGGGGTTGGTCAGATTACAAATCCGGATATTTTCCGTTACCAGAAAACTGGTAGTTCTGTTTCCGGCCTGTTTAAATCTGGCATGATGTATTACGTATATAACAGTCAGACAGTTCCACAAGGTTGGTTAGTACCATTTAACTATGTACGTGACGGAGCTCGCGTGAAACTGATTGTTCCATCAAAAATGGGACATGAGACAGCCATGAGTGTTGTCAAAGCCTACTACTACGATATCCATAAATTCCAATTATTCAGATAATATGACCTTAATAAAATCGATCTCAGGCATTCGCGGCACCATCGGAGGTGGTGCTACTAAAGGTTTGACACCCTTAGACATTGTTAAATTTACTTCTGCATATGCTACATTAATTAGAAGGACATGCACCGTTAAGAATAATAAGATTGTTGTTGGCCGTGATGCTCGCATATCAGGTCCAATGGTACGAAATATAGTTGTTGGTACTCTGATGGGTATGGGATGGGACGTTGTAGACATAGATCTTGCAACGACCCCAACAACAGAGTTGGCTGTCACTATGGAAAAAGCCAGTGGCGGTATTATTCTTACAGCTTCTCACAATCCTAAGCAGTGGAATGCATTAAAACTGCTGAATGAAAAAGGTGAATTCTTGAACAAGGAAGAAGGCAATGAAGTATTGCGCATAGCTGAAGCAGAAGATTTTGACTATGCAGAAGTGGATAAACTGGGAACCTGTCGCTTAGATTTATCATATAACCAAAAGCATATAGACGCAGTTTTAGCATTGCCATTGGTGGATGTAGAGGCTATACGGAAAGCTAAATTTCGTGTAGCCATTGATACCGTGAACTCTGTTGGCGGCGTCATTCTTCCCGAATTACTTAAACAATTAGGAGTCGAAACGGTTACAGGACTATATACAGAGCCAACTGGCGACTTCCAGCATAACCCAGAGCCTTTGGAAAAGAACTTGGGTGATATCATGCAACTAATGGAAAAAGGGGATTACAATGTAGCTTTCGTAGTAGATCCCGATGTTGACCGTTTAGCTATGATATGTGAAGATGGGAAAATGTATGGTGAGGAATACACACTGGTTACTGTAGCGGATTATATTCTTAAACACACACCAGGCAATACCGTTTCCAATCTAAGTTCTACACGCGCATTGCGAGATGTAACTCGTAAATATGGCATGAAGTATTATGCTTCTGCTGTTGGTGAAGTGAACGTAACAACAAAGATGAAAGAAGTTGGCGCAGTAATTGGTGGAGAAGGCAATGGAGGAGTGATATACCCAGCCATCCACTATGGTCGTGATGCATTGGTAGGCATTGCTCTACTTCTTAGTCATATCGCTCATGAGGGCAAAAAACTGAGTGAATTGCG
>OMSH01000260.1 GCA_900313715.1 uncultured Prevotellaceae bacterium | reverse complement strand
TCGCTATCTTGCAATTTCGACAGACCAATACCAACGGCAAAGGCCAACAGGAGCAACGACAGTACATTGCCCTCCAGGATAGGCCTTAGAATGTTATTCGGAATCACGCTCAGGATATGGCTGTAATAAGTCTGCTGAGGTGCCTCTTCGATGACGTGACTACCTTGGCTGAAGGCCTCCACAGGCAAATTGCCTGGCGACACCACTATATAGAGCAAAGCCCCCACCACTGCTGCAGCGAGTGTTGTCAGAAGCGTATAGACTAATGTGTGTCCGAAAATCCTGCCAGAACCCTTCGAGCCAAAAGTGGCGAATGTCGTAATTACTGCCAGTACAATCGTTGGTACCGCCAGCAACTGGAATAGTCTGGTATATACCGTTGCCATGAAATCCATCAAATTGTTGAGCCAATCCAAGCCAAGCAATCCTAACACCGCACCTATTAAAAGGGCACCTATCCATAAAACCATTTTCATCATAAGCTTTGTTCTCGGTTGTAAAAGTACGAATTATAAAGATGTTACTTTTTATTTCACAAATATAGTGTTTTTTTTAACAGTTTTGCAGATCGCTGCTTTTCTTTACTACTGTGCATTAATTTTTATCTGTACCAGCCTTCTCTCCACTGTCCTTGGCTGCCAACTTCCGATATACTAAAAACAGCTCATCCTTATTCGCATATATACAATGCCGCCAGGCACCATTATAACCCTTATAAAACCCTCATATCGTTTAGTAGATGAAAAAGGCGGGTTTAGTAGAAGTAAGCCGTGGGTTTTGTAGAAGTAAGCGTTGAGCTGACTGAAGGGCCGGGTAATGTATGCGCTGATTGCGATGTCTATATTCGTGGGGGGATGACAAGTAGAGATACTGTTGTTACAGTTATATTCTATCTGTTGACATTTCCTACGTATTTTGTTGACTGTCTTTATATAGAAAAGTTGACTACCTTTCCTGAGTTGGTTGACTCTTTTCCTGAGAAAATTGACATCGTACATATTTTGTTTTCTTTTTATTCGTTTTCGTTTACTTTATACTATGTCTTTCTTTGGGAGCAAAGGTAATAAGTTTTTTGGGGTTTATCTTGATAATATGAAATAAAAGTAGTTACTTAACTGCGAGAAAATGCCAAATAGTCATCTTATTTATTTAATATTATGGAAGAATTGAAGAACAACAAGCGCGTGTTGAACATTGAGCTCGACAACAACGTAAAGAAAGTTTCGATTACTGGATTGGATGCAGACGAGAAAGTAGTCTTGAGACAAGACCTTGACGAGGATGATCTTAATCAAATAGATGGTGGTCGCCCCCCAATTATTTCATGTAACCCAAAGAAAAAAGTAATAGTATAAAGGTGGGGCTATTCCAGAGTACGGCTGCCTCCACCGAGGAATACGGCATTGCACTGGTGAAGGGTGGCTTTAGGATATCACTTCAGAGGTGAACTGGTAATGCTGTACGATGAAGAGGGTTAGATAGCACAAGCCACCTATACCGTTGCCGGTATGGGTGGCCTTGATAGCGAGTTGACCTGCGCTGAGGGTAAGGTGAGCACAGGGGATATTATTTGTTGGCAGCTGTGTATATTTTCAGTACATCTTCGTAGGCAAGTTTCTTAAAGTTACCGTTGGTAATGCTGCCATTTCGTGAGCATTTTTCTGCCATTAGTAGCAACTCTTCTTTGGTAGCTTTTCTGCCTATCAACTCGGGAATGCTGGCAGGCATGCCGATGCTTCTGTAGAAATTACGCATGCGACTGATGCCTTTGTTGGCGGCTGCGGTGTCGTCCTCTTCTGTAACATCCAATACCTCACGTGCGAAGCGTGCGAAACGAGCCATACCTTCATCCATTACATAACCTGCCCAGTGACACCATAAGGCTGCTAATCCCGCTCCATGTGCTACACCATACAAGGCACTGAGCTCGTGCTCCATGTTGTGTGTTGCCCAGTCGCCTATGGTACCGCAACCAGTCAGGTCATTATGTGCCAAACTGCCTGCCCACATGATTTGGCTGCGCAAATAATAGTCTTCTGGATTTTCCAGTACCTGTGGCCCGTATTGTCTTACGGCACGAAGCAAAGCGATGGAAAGTGCATCAGTGATGCCCATCTCCTCATGCGAGAAGTAGCGCTCCATGGTATGCATCATGATGTCGGTAATACCACATGCGGTCTGATAGGCTGGTAAGGTGTAAGTGCGGATGGGGTTCATGATGGCAAACTTGCAACGGCAGAGGTTGTCGTCGTACGACCATTTGAGTTCGCCCTCATCTTTCGTGATGACGCTGCCACCGCTCATCTCGCTGCCTGCTGCAGGAATGGTAAGCACAGCAGCCAATGGTAAGCAAGCAGAGGCTTGTGCCTTGCCTGCGTAGAAATCCCACACATCACCTTCGTAAGGGACGCCCAAAGCCATACATTTAGAAGAGTCTATCACGCTGCCGCCACCTACTGCCAGAATGAAGTCGATGCCTTC
The DNA here is from genome assembly GCA_900313715.1 of uncultured Prevotellaceae bacterium. Taxonomy (GTDB): domain Bacteria; phylum Bacteroidota; class Bacteroidia; order Bacteroidales; family Bacteroidaceae; genus Bacteroides. The sequence goes on along the minus strand of OMSH01000260.1, from coordinate 1,504 downwards.
TTTACGGCAAAGTTCGATGCCTTCTTTTGCTTTCGACAAACGAGGGTTAGGAACTACGCCGCCTAACGTCAAGAAGGGTATGCCTGCATCGGTGAGGCGTTGCTTGATTTCTGGTAACAAGCCTGATTTCTCAGCACTTTTGCCTCCATAATGAATCAATACCTTGGTACCACCATAACGCTTGATAAGCTGTGGAATCTTCTCCTCTGACTTGGCACCGAATACCACCTGAGTGGGAGCATAAAAGCTGAAATCTTTCATAGTACTTTATATAAAATTTGACTTCGATAATTACATAATTCTTCTCAGCAAAATTATGATAAAAAAACGATTTTTCCTATCTTTGCAATAGAAACTTTTACCTTTAGTACTTTGATGAATATGAAGAGTCTTTTTTTCAGTGTTTTGTTAGCTGCTTTTGCCATCTCGCTCTCTGCTCAAATTCCGTCTTTACATAAAGTGGGGACCTCTACTTGTCTGATGGTGGATGGGAAACCCTTTGTGATGTATTGTGGTGAATTGCATAACTCTACGGCATCGTCGATAAGTTATATGCAGGAGCACCGAGTGTGGGACAAGCTGAAAGAGATGCACCTCAACTCTGTGATTGCCACCGTTAGCTGGGAACTGGTGGAGCCTGTGGAGGGTAGGTATGATTTTACGTTGGTGGATGCCATGATGGCAGAGGCCCGCAAACGGGATATGAAGATTGTCTTCTTGTGGTTTGGCGCTTTCAAGAACCCGATGATGACTTACGCGCCCAGTTGGGTGAAGAAAAATCCCAAGAAATATCCGCATGCGGTGGATGACAAAGGACAGGAAATGGAGCATATATCTGTGTATGGCTCCGAGATACTAAAGGCTGACACGAAGGCTTACAAGGCATTCCTGCAATACCTCAAGGACACTGACAAAGACCATACGGTGGTGATGATTCAGTTACAGAACGAGCCAGGTTTGAGGGGTACACCTCGAGACTACAGTGCTGACGCTAACAAGGCATGGAAGGCACAGGTACCTCAGCAAATCGTGGATTACCTGAAAGCCAACAAGGGTAGTCTGCAACCCGACATGGAGCAGATATGGGCGAAATATGGCAACAAGACTGCAGGCAACTGGGAGGAACTGTTTGGCAAGAGTGAGGTGAACAACCAGGCAGAGAACCCCATCAGGAATTTCACAGAGCACGTGTTTACAGCCTACGGCTATGCCAACTATCTGGAACAGATGGCCAAGGCAGGCAAGGAAGTTTATCCGTTGCCTGTATTCATCAACGCCAGTGTTTTCGGTATGAATACGAGAGGCAACAGTCTGGGCAACGGATGCTCGATACCCGAGTTCTTCGATATCTATCGTGCTACTGCTCCGAGCATTGATATTCTGACACCTAACAGCTATATGCAACAACTTGACTGGTTAGGCAAGGCATTCTCATGGAAGGGTAATCCTATCTTGATACCTGAAAGTACGCTAGTGGGTGCCAGAGGACTATACATCATTGGCG
>OMSH01000262.1 GCA_900313715.1 uncultured Prevotellaceae bacterium | reverse complement strand
CAAAGCCAAGTTGTTGCTGAAAACCGCCTCCTTTACTTTCGGACGGGCTCCTCCTCTCTCCTGAGGGTTCATGGCGAAGCGCAACACCACATGCTTGCCGGCATACTTCGACAACTCATAAGGCACTGTATAATCCACCTTATTGAGGGCCAGACGTACGGTAAACGTCTCTACCTGCACATTATCCACCATCACACTGATACTCACATCAGGTGCCGTATCCTCCACTGGCAGAATCAGATATTTCTGCGTAGGGTTGATGCGTACCATCCCATGACCATCGCCCAGGTCAACAACTTCAACATCGCCTCCTGAAGCAAAGGCCGTCAATGCCAATACGCTCAACAAACAAAACAACAGTCTTTTCATATTTATTTGTTTTTAAATTTATCTATCAGCAAAGCAATAGCTCCATCACCCGTCACATTACAAGCCGTACCGAAACTATCCATCGCAATATACAGACCTATCATCAATGCCTGTGCTGCATCATCAAAACCCAACATCGACTGCAATACGCCTAATGCCGCCATGATAGCGCCTCCTGGCACACCTGGAGCTGCGACCATCGTGATACCCAGCATACAGATGAACCCTGTAAACATTTCAATTGAGTATGGTATTCCCTGCATAATCATCAGTGCCAAAGCACATGACACAATCTTCAACATACTACCCGACAAATGGATGGTGGCGCAAAGGGGAATCACAAAGCCAGCCACTTCGTTGCTGACACCATTCTTCTTGGCTTGTTCCAAAGTAACAGGAATAGTAGCAGCAGAAGACTGGGTACCCAATGCCGTAAAATAAGCTGGCATCATCGTCCACAACAACTTAAACGGATTACGCTTCACAAGTGTGCCTGTCAGCACATAAAGCATCACCAGCCAAAAGATATGCAATGCAAAAATAATACCGATTATCTTGATAAATACCATCAGGATGGAAAACACTTGCCCCGTGTGTGTCATGTTCAGGAAGATGCCGAAGATATACAACGGCAACAAAGGCAGGATCACACTACTGATGGTCTTGATGATAATATGTTGGAAGTCGCGAGCTACATTCTTCAGGTAGCCACTGTCAAGCGTAGCAGCTCCCAAGCCCAGCACAAAAGCCAATACCAGTGAAGTCATTACATCCATCAATGGGGGGATCTTCACGCTGAAATAGGGTTCCACACCTTGTGCCTCTGAAATCTCCTCCAAAGGAATGCCTGATGTGATGAGCGACGGAAACAGAGAAAGCCCCGTAAAGAGAGAAAGGAAACCTGCCAAAAGAGTGAAGCCATAGGCCAGTATCACGGTAGCGAGCAACATCTTGCCTGCTTCCTTCCCTATGTCGGCAATGGCGATAGTGACCAATCCCACAATGATTAAAGGGATGCAGAAGCCCAGGAACTGACTGAAGATAGCGTTGAATGTTTCAAACACCCTTACCAGTCCCAGTGGAAACACCTGACCAATAATGATGCCCAACACAATGGCTATCAAAATGCGTGGCAACAATCCTATCTTAATCCTCTTCATGCCTTTCATGTGTATTACCATACAAAGATAAGAAAAAATAAAAAAAGCTGCTCAAATTGAACAGCTTTTTTTATTAGTCAATAGTCACTTTTCCGGAGCAACGAGGGCAGAGCCAAAACTTGCTTGAACCGAGCCGACTCGCTACGAAAACAGGATGTAGTCAATTATCCATTCTTCTTCAATGCAGCAATGCTTTCCTTGAGCGAAGCGATGATGCTCTCTGCATCATGTTGCTTCTTGCGTTCCAAAGCCACCACAGCTTCTGGAGCATTAGCCACGAAACGCTCGTTGTTCAGTTTGGCAAGCACGCCCTTCAGGAATCCTTCCTTGGCAGCTAACTCTTTCTCCATACGGGCAATCTCAGCTTCTGCATCAATCAGGTTGCCCAGAGGCACCGCATATTCGGTGGTACCTACCATAAAGTTAGCAGCACCTTCGGCCTTAGCCACAACGGTTTCGATGTCAGAGAGGTTGCACATCTTATATAATAAGGTATTGAATACCGCCACAGGGTTCTCACCCACCACCTGCAATTTCAATTGCTCCTTCTGTGCAATGTTCTTCTGCACGCGGATGGCACGAATGCCACTAATGACTTCCTTCACAGCTTCCACTTGCTTCAAGAGGTTCTCATCTACCTTACCCACAGGTTGCATCGGACTTACCATCAGGCTCTCACCTTCCTTGCGCTCGGTGATGTGTTGCCACAGCTCCTCACTGATGAATGGCATAAACGGATGCAACAGATGCAACAGGTTGTCGAAGAACTCGATGGTCTTCTCCAACACCTTACGAGGGATAGGTTGCAAGTAAGCAGGCTTGATCAGTTCGAGGTACCAAGCCGAGAACTCGTCCCAGAACAGCTTATACACAGCCATCAACGCTTCGCTCAGACGATACTTGCCAAACAAATCGGCTACCTCCAAAGCTACGGCGTTCTGCTTGCTCTCAAACCATTTCATAGCAATTTCCGATGCCTCTGGCACCTCGATATCAGCTACCTCCCAACCCTGAATCAGTCGGAAAGCATTCCATATCTTGTTGCAGAAATTACGTCCCTGCTCGCACAAAGCGTCGTCAAACAGGATGTCGTTGCCGGCAGGAGCCGAAAGCATCATTCCCATGCGCACGCCATCGGCACCAAATTTGTCAATCAGTTCCAATGGATCAGGAGAGTTGCCAAGACTCTTCGACATCTTACGTCCTAACTTATCACGCACGATACCCGTAAAATACACGTTCTTAAACGGATAAGTACCCATATACTCCTCACCTGCCATAATCATTCTGGCCACCCAGAAGAAGATGATATCAGGAGCCGTTACCAGGTCGCTGGTGGGATAATAATATTTGATTTCCTCATTGCCGGGATTATTGATGCCATCGAACAATGAAATCGGCCACAACCAAGAGCTGAACCAGGTATCCAAAGCATCCTCGTCCTGACGCAAGTCGGCATCCGTAACAGCTGGGTTCTTAGCCTGTGCCAGTTTCAGTGCCTCCTCACGAGTCTCTGCTACCACGAAATCATCATCGGTGTCGTAGTAGTAAGCAGGAATACGGTGACCCCACCACAACTGGCGACTGATACACCAGTCCTGGATATTCTCCAACCAGTTCTTGTAGGTATTCACATATTTCTGAGGATAGAAGTGCATCTCACCCTCCATCACAGGCTTCAGTGCTATCTCGGCAAAATGCTCCATCTTGAGGAACCACTGCAAAGAGAGACGTGGTTCGATAGCGGTATCAGGGTTACGCTCTGAGTAACCCACCTTGTTGGTATAGTCCTCCACCTTCTCCATGAGACCAGCTTCCTGCAAGTCCTTGGCAATCACCTTACGGCAATCAAAGCGATCCATACCCACATACAGAGGGCTCTGCTCAGAGATGGTACCGTCAGGATTGAAGATATCTATAGTTTCCAGGTTATGCGTCTTACCCAGCATATAGTCGTTGGTATCGTGTGCAGGAGTCACCTTCAAGCAACCCGTACCGAACTCGATATCCACATAGCGGTCCTCAATCACAGGAATCACCCTGTTCACCAATGGCACAATCACCTTCTTGCCCTTCAGCCACTGGGTCTTCGGGTCTTTAGGGTTCACACACATCGCCGTATCGCCCATGATGGTCTCAGGACGAGTGGTAGCCACTACTGCATAATAGCCCTTGGCATCCTTGTGAATCACATTGCCCTCACCACTCTCGTCGATAGTATCCTGGTATTCAGGAGCCACATAGTATTTCAGATAGAACAGATGACTCTGCTCTTCCTTATAGATCACCTCTTCAGTAGAGAGTGCCGTCAGTGCCTTGGGATCCCAGTTCACCATACGCAAACCACGATAGATGTAGCCCTTGTTATACAGGTCAACGAACACCTTGATGACACTTTCCGAGCGCTTCTCGTCCATCGTGAATGCCGTGCGGTCCCAGTCGCATGATGCACCCAGACGGCGCAACTGCTTCAGGATGATGCCACCGTGCTCGTGGGTCCAGTCCCATGCATGCT
>OMSH01000263.1 GCA_900313715.1 uncultured Prevotellaceae bacterium | reverse complement strand
GGGATACTTATTTACATCTGAATCGGTGTCTGAAGGACACCCAGACAAAGTGGCGGATCAGATATCTGACGCCATCCTTGACAAACTCCTGGCTTATGATCCAAACTCGAAAGTGGCTTGCGAAACGCTGGTGACTACCGGACAGGTAGTGCTGGCTGGTGAGGTAAAGACCAAGGCGTATATCGATATGCCGTTGGTGGCTCGTCAGGTAATCAAGCGCATTGGCTACACCAAGGGAGAGTATATGTTTGAAAGCAACTCATGCGGTGTGCTGAGCGCCATTCATGAACAGAGCCCTGACATTAATCGTGGTGTGGAACGAGAAGACCCTATGAACCAAGGTGCTGGCGACCAGGGTATGATGTTTGGCTATGCCACCAACGAGACAGAAAACTATATGCCGTTGTCGCTGGATTTGGCGCATCGCATACTGAGGGTACTGGCGGAGATTCGTCGCGAAGGTAAGGTGATGACCTACCTCAGGCCTGATGCCAAGAGTCAGGTAACCATTGAGTACGATGACAATGGACAACCAGTACGCATAGATACCATTGTGGTATCGACCCAGCACGATGATTTTATACAACCTGTTGACAGTAGCAAAGAGGCTGAGGCGAAGGCCGACGAGGAGATGTTGACCATCATCCGCAACGATGTGAAGCAAGTGCTGATGCCTCGTGTACTGGCTACCATCAAGGCTGAGCATGTAAGGAAACTTTTTAACGTTGATATTACTTTCCACGTGAATCCTACGGGCAAGTTCGTGATTGGCGGTCCGCATGGAGATACGGGTCTCACTGGACGAAAGATTATTGTAGATACCTATGGCGGTAAGGGTGCTCATGGTGGTGGTGCCTTCTCTGGCAAAGACCCCAGCAAGGTGGACAGAAGCGCGGCATATGCGGCACGTCATATCGCCAAGAACCTGGTGGCAGCTGGTGTGAGTGACGAAGTCTTGGTACAAGTGTCCTATGCCATCGGTGTAGCAGAGCCTGTGAGTATCTATGTGAATACCTATGGACGCAGTCATGTAAAGATGAGCGATGGGGAAATTGCCAAGGTAGTGGGACAGTTGTTCGACCTAAGACCTAAGGCAATAGAAGAACGGCTTAAGTTGCGTTACCCTATCTATGAGGAAACGGCTGCCTACGGACACATGGGACGTGAGCCACAGACGGTGGTGAAGCATTTCCGCTCGATTTATGAAGGCGACAAAGAAGTGAAGGTGGAGCTGTTCACTTGGGAGAAGCTGGATTACGTTGAAAAGGTAAAGCATGCCTTCGGTATTTAACTTCACCCATGTGTATGAGGCCTATGCCTTCATGCAGGATGAGGCTTTTAACTGGGTGGATTGCACCCAGATGGAAGGTACCGACTGTTACTGTGATACGGAAGCTGAGAAGCAACTGAAGGGGCTGATGGCAAATCAGCCTTTAGAAGCTGTCCATTGGATAGACTCTGGTGATTATCACTATCTGAGCAAACTATGGACGGATCGTATTACCGAAACATTTACTTTGGTGGTGCTCGACCATCATCCTGATATGCAACGTCCTATGTTCGGCGAGTTGCTCTCGTGTGGCAGTTGGGTAAGGGTAGCACTTGAGCAAAACCCTTTACTCAGACAAGTATGGCTCATTGGTGTGGATGACAAGCTGATGGAGGAAACATCGGGCTTTGGTGACAAGGTGAGGGTGGTGAGTGAAAGTGACTTGCTCCGTCAACCGACCGACAAAATCATTGAGACGCTACAAATAGATTTTCCAGTGTATTTATCTATTGACAAAGATGTGATGACACTCAATGAATGTTCCACCAACTGGGATCAGGGCTCGATGAGTTGGCAACAGTTGGAAGCCTTGCTGAAGCACTTGAAACAGCATAAGGTATTGGGCATTGACATTTGTGGGGAGGAACCGAAGATACTGACAGAGTGTTGCTATGGACAGGACGCCAAGTTCAATGCCAAATTTAATGAAGGTCTATATAATCTAACAAAGGAGATATTTTAATGTTCAATCAGATTAAGGCGGTGGCTGTTTATTGTGCCTCCAGTACACAAGTAGGAAAAGCTTATGTAGATGATGCTGCTAAGTTGGGAGAACTTTTCGCCAAGCATGATGTGACGCTGGTGTATGGAGGAGGTGCTGTCGGACTGATGGGTGCCATTTGTGATGCTGTGAAGGCTCATGGAGGCAAGGCTATAGGTGTGATACCCCGTTTCATGGTAGAAAAGGGGTGGTTGCGCCCAGGACTTGATGAGGTGATTGAGGTGGAGACGATGGCCGAGCGCAAACGTGTCATGGCAGAGATAACAGATGCTGCCATTGCCCTTCCTGGGGGGGTAGGTACCTTTGACGAACTGATGGACATTGTGGCGCTCAAGAAGTTGGGCCTTTACCTGAAGCCGGTTGCCATACTGAACTCATGCGATTATTACCAGCCTTTGGCCATGCTGTTAGAGCGGTCTGTGGACGAGCATTTCCAAGACGAGTTGTTCCGTAACGTATGGAAGATGGCTAATACGCCCGAAGAAGTCATGGACTATATTTTGTCTGAACCTTTTTGGACGGAGGATGTGATAGAAAATGCAGCCTTATGATAGGTGATCCTATAACATATCAGTTGAAGACAGACGATACCGTGACATTTGTCTTGATGGGCTGTGTCTTTTTGATTACTATGGCCTTGATGATGATGGGTAAGCCCTGGGGTCGTAAGATAGGACAACTCCCTTTTTTCAATTTTCGCCAGAACGATTTGATGGTGACGGAAACCCCAGGTGGCATCCAGCCTTTCCTGATAGCCCAGATGGCGTTGGCCGTGGGGATATTGTTGTTCAGCATCTCCCTTCGTATGATTCCCGAGGTGGTAGAGTTGCCCTTACCATCAGTGATGATGTTGGCTGCTTATGTGGCTCTTGCGACAGTTTTTTTGGCTATCCGTTGGCTGTCATATAAGTTTGTACTTTGGATGTTTGTACCATCAGGACAAATACCCCTTATCATGGAGTCGTGGATCAACTCGGTGTGTTTTGAAGGCGTCTTGCTATTGCCTTTTCTGCTGATTGTTATATATTACAATATACCATTTACTTTGTTCGTTTTCCTGTTGTTTATAATAACCTTTTTCCCTCGTTTTTGGCTGTTTTATTGGCTAAAAAAACTTTTTTGCCCGAATTTGTATGGCAGTATGCTAATATTTTTGTACTTTTGTGCGCTCGAAATGGTTCCTTTGGCTTTAGTGGTCATTGGGACGCAAAAATTGAACCGATATTTACTATTTTATTATTAGTTTTTTAAGACGCTTTGGAAATGAAGAAGTTATTAGTTTCTCAACCCAAGCCTGCTACGGATAAATCACCGTACTATGATATTGCGGCAAAATATGGTATTGAGATTGAATTCAAACCGTTCATCAAGGTAGAAAGATTGTCTGCTAAGGATTTCCGTGCGCAGAAAATCAACATTTTGGATCATACAGCCGTTATTTTTACCTCACGTCATGGTATTGACCATTTCTTTCACTTGTGTGAAGATTTGCGCATCGTCATTCCTGAGACGATGAAGTATTTTTGTGTGGCAGAAAAGATAGCGCTTTATATACAAAAGTATGTGCAGTATCGTAAGCGTAAGGTGTTCTTTGGTGCTACGGGCAAGTTTGAGGATTTGCTTCCTGCCATCGTGAAGCATAAGAATGAGAAATATTTCATTCCAATGTCTGATGTTCACAATGATGACATCAAGAACATGTTGGATGCGGTGAAGATTCAGCATACTGAGGGTGTGATGTATCGTACCGTCAGCAATGACTTTACTCCAGAAGAGATTGCACAGTATGACGGTTTTATCTTCTTCAGTCCGGCAGGAATTGCCTCTTTGAAAAAGAACGACCCAAACTTTGTGCAGGGTAAAGTCAATATTGGTGCCTTGGGTGCCACTACTGCCCAGGCCGTGAAGGATGCTGGTTTGCGACTTGATTTCCAGGCACCAACGCCCGAGGCTCCTTCCATGACTGCTGCCCTTGAGAATTTTTTGAAGGATCATTCCTAAAATATATTAAGTATGCCCAACACACTGAAGAAAGCCGAAAGGCTTGACCGGAAAAAGGTGATTGGGAAGATGTTTACAGGAGGGGCAGGTGCCCATTCGTTCACCGTCTTCCCTCTTCGTGTGGTGTACCTTACGGAGCCTGAGCTAAAGTCTCAGGCTTCTGTGCTTATATCAGTTTCAAAGCGTTATTTCAAACATGCCGTTGACCGTAACAGGGTGAAACGACAGCTGCGTGAGGCATACAGGCTAAACAAGCATATCTTGTTGGATTTGTTGGCCAAACGCAACGAGAAGATGGCGGTGTCGTTCATATACCTCTCTAATGATTTGATGCCTACTGGCTTTATAATGAAACGCATGAAGATTGCTTTGGAGAAGATGTTGGAGAAAATGGCTGTGGAACACCCTAACACAGAGGTTCATGAGGAAGGTGTTGTCTGAGATATTGCTGTTGCCCATTTATTTTTACCAAAGGTTCATCTCTCCCTTGTTGGGACCTTCGTGTCGCTTTACGCCCACCTGCTCGCAATATGCGGTGGAGGCCATCAAGAAACATGGTCCTTTTAAAGGACTTTATTTAGCTGTTAAAAGAATACTCAGATGCCATCCGTGGGGCGGCTCTGGTTATGACCCTGTACCATGAATCAACAAATATTGGACATTCATACCCATCGTGAGTATGGAAAACCTGGGACGGCCATTGTTTGTAAGATGCCAAGGGATTTTCTCCCTACACCCGGCTATTGGTATTCTGTTGGCATACATCCTTGGGAAGTGTTGAATTTTGATAATAAAGAGTTGCTTGATTTACATTCATTTGCCAAGCATCCTCAAGTGGTGGCCATCGGCGAGACGGGTTTCGACAGAATCAGGCCTTTAAGTCAGTTCTCACAGACCCTTTTGTTTGGTAATCATTCTAATATAGCCGATGAAGTGGGTAAACCCTTAATCATCCATATGGTAAAAGCTGCAGATTTGCTGTTGGCAGAAAAGAAGAAGCTACACCCTCAGGTGCCTTGGGTTATACATGGATTTCGTGGTAAACCCCAGGAAGCAGAACAATTGCTGAAAGCAGGGCTGTATCTGTCGTTTGGCGAACATTATAATGTGGAGACTTTGCGGTCAACTCCGCTTGATCGTCTTTTCCTGGAAACAGACGAGGCAATTTGTGGCATAGACGTAATATATAATAAGGTGGCGTCAGACCTCAGTATAGAGGTGGAAGAACTGAAAGAGGCGGTTAAAAAGAATATCGACTGCATCTTTTTTGATAGAGATAGTAGGTTGTTTGAACAAAAGCAGTAATTTTGTACACAGAAATTAAGATAACAATAAATAGCTGATGAAAAAGAACTTTGTTGAAGAATTAAAATGGCGTGGCATGCTGGCGCAGATCATGCCTGGAACTGAAGAGTTGCTTCAGAAAGAGATGGTGACTGCCTATTTGGGTACTGACCCAACAGCAGACTCATTGCACATTGGTCACTTGTGCGGAATAATGATGCTAAGGCATTTCCAGCGTTGTGGTCACAAGCCCATCATCCTGGTGGGTGGCGCTACAGGCATGATTGGTGATCCGTCGGGAAAGAGTCAGGAGAGAAACTTGTTGGATGCCGATACACTTTATCATAACCAGGAGTGCATCAAGAAGCAGGTGGCAAAATTCTTGGACTTTGAAAGCAACGAGCCCAATGCTGCCGAGATGGTGAACAACTATGACTGGATGAAAGATTTCACATTCCTGGATTTCGCCCGCGAGGTAGGCAAGCATATAACTGTGAACTATATGATGGCGAAGGATTCTGTGCAGAAGCGACTTAATGGTGAGGCTCGCGACGGTTTGTCGTTTACTGAGTTTACCTACCAGCTGTTGCAGGGCTATGATTTCCTTCACCTGTATCAGACCAAGCATTGTAAGTTGCAGTTGGGTGGTAATGACCAGTGGGGCAACATCACTACAGGTACAGAGTTGATTCGCCGTACACTCGGTATAGAAAATGAGGCTTTTGCCTTGACTTGTCCGCTGATTACCAAAGCCGACGGCAAGAAGTTTGGCAAGACAGAAAGTGGTAATATCTGGTTAGACCCCAAGCGTACGACTCCTTATAAGTTCTATCAGTTCTGGCTGAATGTAAGTGATGATGATGCAGAGAAGTACATTAAAATATTCACCAGCTTGGAGAAGGAAACCATTGATGCTTTAGTGGCAGAGCACAAGCAAGATCCAGGTCTGCGTGTGTTGCAGAAGCGTCTTGCAAAAGAGGTGACCATCATGGTACATTCCGAGGAAGACTACAATGCAGCTGTTGAGGCTTCTGGCATCTTGTTTGGCAATAATACCCACGATGCATTGATGAAGCTGGATGAAGATACTTTGCTGGCCGTCTTTGAGGGTGTACCCCAG
>OMSH01000264.1 GCA_900313715.1 uncultured Prevotellaceae bacterium | reverse complement strand
TTCAAGGGCGACGCAGGTAGCGGCGAGAGCAACATTCGCGGTTATCTTTTAGAGAACGACTGGTTGGAAGCCATCATACAATTACCCAACGAACTGTTCTACAACACGGGTATTGCAACATACATTTGGGTTATCACCCGCAACAAGTCGACAGAACGACAGGGCAAGGTTCAGCTTATTGATGCTTCTCAGAGCTATGAGAAACGACGCAAAGCATTGGGTAATAAGCGTGTAGAAATAACAGAGTCTGCCCGCCAGCTCATCATGCAGGCCTACCATGCCTTCACCGATGGTGTGCTGACTCAAACCGTTTCTGATGGAACGGAGATTCGAGTGGAGAGTAAAGTGTGCGAAAAGGACTACTTCAAATACTCCAAGCTATTTATTATGAACCCAAAGCACGATTCAGAAGGAAACATTGTGTGTGACAGCAAGGGGAAGCCCGTCATTGACAAGTCGCTCAACGACACTGAGATCATTCCATGGCTGACCAACCGCAATGAGTATCTTCAAAATAATGTGGCTCCTTATTCGCCCGACTTCATAGTTGACGAGAAAAAGACTCGTATCGGCTATGAGATTCCCTTCACTCGTGTTTTCTATAAATATACGCCATTGAAACCCTCTGCTGACATCTTTGAAGATTTGAAGGCTCTCGAAAAGACTGAGGCAGAGTTAATGGAGAAGTTGTTGCACTAAATCGCAGACGATATGGAAAGACAATATAAAGACAGTGGGAATGAGTGGATTGGGAGAATTCCTGAAACGTGGAAGTCTACGAAACTCTTTAATCTTTGTACTATAAAAGGACGAATAGGTTGGAACGGCCTTCGTTCTGACGAGTTTAAAGAGAAAAGTTATGCTTATCTCGTAACTGGTCAGGATTTCTGTTCTTCTGAAATAGATTGGTCTAAATGCTATCAGATTGATAAAGAACGATACGATGAGGACCCCTTTATTCAGTTGGACAATGGCGATATTCTGATTACTAAAGATGGAACCATTGGAAAAATAGCAAAGGTTAGTAATATGGACAAACGAGCTTGTTTAAATAGTGGTATATTTGTTTTGAAACAGAGGAAAGAAACTTTCGTGCAGAATTATCTTTATTGGTATTTGGCTTCTCCTTTACTAATAGATTACAATTCATACATTAACTCTGGTGGAACAACTATTATGCATTTGTATCAAAATGTATTTGAGCGTTTCCCTATGCTTATTCCATCTATAAAAGAACAAAAGCGTATAGCTGATTATCTTGACGAGAAGTGTGGGGAGATTGATTCGCTCATTGGGATACAAGAGCAGATGATTGAGATGCTGAAAGCCTATAAACAGAGTGTCATTACCGAGGCCGTTACCAAAGGGCTTAATTCAAACGCCAAACTTGTATCCTCTGGCATCGACTGGATTGGGGAGATTCCTGAAGGGTGGGAAATTGCTCAACTGAAGAGATTCCTTACTTTTCAAAATGGTCAGGATTATAAGGCTATTGAAACAAAAGAAAGTGAAGGATTCCCTGTTTATGGTTCTGGAGGAGTTTTTGCATATGCAGCAAAATACATGTACAATGGAGAATCTGTTCTATTTGGAAGAAAGGGAACTGTTAATAAACCATTGTACGTTAATTGCTGTTTTTGGACAGTGGACACGATGTATTACACTATTCCTTCTGAAGCATGTAATTGCAAATTCATGTACTATGTCGCAACAACTTTACCTTACGACAAGTATTCAACATCAACAGCATTACCAAGTATGACACAATCCATATTGGGAAATCTAATGATTACAATTCCTCCGATCGCTGAACAGCAAGCCATCGCCTCCTACCTTGACAAGAAATGCTCAGAGATTGACAAACTGATAGATGTAAAACAACTAAAGATAGAGAAACTGAAGGACTACAAGAAGAGTGTTATTTACGAGGCAGTTACAGGAAAGATAAACATTGAATCATAAAAACAGAAGATATGGACAACAACGACTTGAAAGAACGGGACTTTGAAGCCTACATCGAGCATTGGCTTCTTACAGAAGGTGGCTACACAAAGGGCAATCAAGCAACCTACGATAAAGAGCGGGCTATTGACCTGAAGACTCTGATTCGTTTTCTTCAGCTCACTCAAGAAAAGAAATGGGTGCTATATGAGAAGAAATACGGTGCACAGACGGAAGACCGTCTCTACAACGTGCTTCAGGACAAAATTCATGAACGCGGTCTGATTTGGGTACTGCGCAATGGCATCGAAGACCTGGGCTTCAAGTTCAAGTTGGTCTATTTCGAACCAGCTAGTCCGCTCAACGAGGAGCTAAACCTGAAGTATGAGCAGAACATCATGGAGTGTACGCGACAGTTCGCCTACTCCACACAAAACCACAACACAATTGATATGGTGTTGTCGGTGAACGGTATCCCTGTAGTAGCCCTGGAATTGAAGAATCAGTTGACCGGACAGAATGTGGAGAACTCACGCCACCAGTGGATGAACGACCGCGATCAGCGCGAAGAAATTTTCCAGTTCAACCACCGTATATTAGCTTACTTCGGTGTGGATCTTTACGAGGCAATAATGGCCACTGAACTTCGGGGAGAAAAGACATTCTTCATGCCGTTTAACCAGGGAAGTAACGGAGCTGGAAACGTTGGTGGTAAAGGTAATCCCGAAGCACCAGAAGGTAAATATACGACAAGTTACCTATGGGAGCGAGTGCTCAACCGTCGTATGCTACTAT
>OMSH01000268.1 GCA_900313715.1 uncultured Prevotellaceae bacterium | reverse complement strand
TCCTTCACACGCAGAGCCAGTTTCTGGGTGTCACGCACCTGACTGGTCTCGTCAAGCATACGCACCATGAATTTCTTGTCGTTGGGCGTAGTCACCATCGTACCATACATGTGTTGCTCGTTCTTCTCGGTCTTGGTCAATCCTGAGTAACTCTCGTCGTAAAGCTTTCTCATCCATGAGAAAACCTCATCAACAGTAGGCATTTTCTGTTCAGACATAGTATTGTTTATTTTAAGGTTATTCTTATGCCAAAGATAATTAGAATCACAATAACAGACAAGTTTTAATCACATATTTTTTGCAAAAATATACACAGCTACAGAAGAACAAAGATGTAAAGGTCAGCAAAAATAGTAACTATATAAAGAGAAGACTATCTTTATTTCAACTGCACATATACCCAAAGAGAAGTGATTATGGGCAGTGCGAAGAAAAAAACAAGAAAAGGGAAAAATATTTGCAAAATAATTTGGTTTATAGCATAAACCTGTTTATATTTGCAAAAAGAATCGATTCTACAATGTTTAATAAACGGAATGAATAACTAAAAAACAGAGACTAAAATGGGAACAAAAAGATTTGTACTAGCTTTATTGTCAGTAGTTTTGCTATCAACCATAAAGGTGATGGGACAGCGAGTTGACCTTGAAATACATGTAAAGGGTATTGAAGAGGCAAAAGGAAAAGTAATGATTGCACTTGGCGACCTGAACGAGCCTCAAAAGCTGTTTACGGGCATCAAAGAGGTAACGGAGACGGGTGAACTAACTTTTTTACTGCAAGGGATACCTGATGGTTGGGAGACCGACCTGAATGTGCTGCATGACTTAGATGGTGACACACAACTGCACATCAACGCCAATGGAATTCCTACAGAACCATGTGCTACCGCTAAGGTAAAAGTATCAGCAGACAACCCTTCGGTAGAGATCACATTAATGAATGTGCTAAAAATGATTGGAGGTTAACCGATGAACGAAAGCACTGACACAATAGGCAAGTTGGTGACACCATGGCAATATGTCACAAAGATAACCATCTATCATGTGGTGACTTATATTGTGTGTGGTATCATATTCTCATCCTTATTTAATTATAGCGAGCTATTCAACGAGGGATGCATGGCGTATTACATGCAGCCAATAGCATCGACTAATACGTTGATGGGGCCACTGTTCCAGGTGGTGAGGGGCTTGTTGTTCGGATTGGTACTGCTACTGCTCAGGGAGTATATCAGGACAGAAAAACTGGGTTTCCTCAAGTTATATACCTTAATACTGGTGTTGGGCATCATCAACACGCCAGGGCCTGCCCCATCGTCGATTGAAGGTATGATCTATACAAAGGTGCCTTGGATAGTACACTTGAAAGGTGCTCCAGAAATTATGGCGCAGACTTTTCTTTTTGCCTGGTGGGTGTCTTCCATCGACAAACGAAAGAAGCAGATGTCCGAAATGACAAAGAAAGCTTTGATAGCTACCATCATTTGTGTAGTGGGGTATTCCTTGTGTGGCATTATCATTGCAGCCATCCAGCAAGTAGATGTATCGAACGAAGTATCTAACATACACTCATACATTACATTGAGTATAACTGGTGCATTATGCTTTGTACTCTCCTATTGGTATGTTAAGAAACGAGCTGCAAAGAAAACCATTAATGTTATCATCTACTATGGAGCATTATATGCCATTTGTGCAGCTTATCCAGCCATTCATAATATGGTGACTGATAGTCCTTACCAAACACCACTTGCATTCGTCATCTGCTGTTTGCCTATTGTGGCAATTGCTATACATTTGGAGAAAAAGAAATAATTCTCTAACTTTGAAGTTGCATAGCTGACATACCCCTCAGTCAGAACGAGCTGACAGCTCCCCTAATCAGGGGAGCAGCTTGGGAAAAATAAATATAACAAATTGAAAAATGAAAGAAAGTATCCAACAGCTGAAGCAAGAAACCGCACAAAAGCAACGTAGAGGTTTGCACTTCATCATGGCATCGGTAATTATTTGGGCATTGGTAGCGTGTGTGCATGCCACAAGCCTTGACCCACTGACAAAGAATCTGTTGACATTCTGTTGTACAGCTCCACTGGTTCCTATCGCTTGGATAATCTCTCGAATTATCGGCGTGAAGTTCAGCGATAAAGAGAGTCCGTTCAGTTCATTGGGCATCATCCTGTCGTGCAACCAGATGCTCTACTTACTCATTGCCATGTGGATATATACTGCTATCCCAGATAAGATGGTAATGGTGATTGCCATGATTTTTGGTGCCCACCTTTTGCCATTTGGTTGGCTGTATGACTCCAAGACATACTATGTGATGTCCGTCATTGTAAGCATTGGAACTTTGATAGTAGGTTTGATGACCCCACCTCTAACACTGGCTTGTGTGATGATTGTGGTTGAAATCATCTTTAGCACGGTACTTTATTTCGAAGATAAGAATCATAATTATGGAAAACAATAACGAATTGACTGCTGAGCGCAGTTTGGAAATCATCAAGAGACAAATTGAGCAATCTCGTAAGGAACTGGAGAAAAACGCAGGTATGCCTTTCATTACATGGGGCGTTTTGGTGTTCATTACTGCACTCATTGTGTGGTATCTGTGGAAAATAACCAATAACGGCAACTGGGGTATGCTGTGGTTTGCAATGGCAATTATCGGATGGAGTATAATGATATGGCAGGACAAGAAAGAGAAGAAAAGTGTGACTCCCAGAACTATCATCAAGCAAATAATGGGACATGTTTGGTTCTCGTTTGGCATCTTTGCCAGTGGCTTTCCTGTCCTGATGTTTGTAGTAGCTCCCCTACTCTTCGGTCAGTACGTATTGGGTTATGGCATCACCTCCATCATCGTACTGCTATTAGGCATGGGCACCACTATTACTGGATTGGTGCTAAAGAATGGATGGATCACCGCTGGGGGTATTCTGGGTGGTTTGTTGGGTGCCTCGCTGGCACTATTCTTAAAAGGTTATGATGAGATGTTGGTAATGGCTGGTGTGAGTATGGTAAGTCTGGTGATTCCTGGCATCATGATACAATGGAGGACGAAACATGTTTAAGCCGTTAGACCCTTTGCTGCATTCTGAACTCAGGCTGGCAGTAATGTCGCTGCTTCTGGGCGTGGAAGAAGCTGACTTTGTATATATCAAAGAGCAGACAGGGGCAACGGCTGGTAATCTAAGTGTGCAGATTGACAAGCTTTCAACTGCTGGCTATATAGAGGTGGAGAAAAAGTTTGTAGGCAAGCGTCCCTGTACCCTCTGTCGGATCACGCCCAAGGGTGTGGAGGCTTTCGACAACTATGTAGAGAGCTTGAAAGACTATCTAAATGTAAAATGAAATATATTTGTCATTATAGTCGCTTCAATGCCAATTTGATTACACGCTCAACGGCGGCATTAGGTTCTTCCTTGAGGATGGCATAGACCACCTTCTGAGATGGAGCCACAGGAAAGCCCAGCATGGTGAGTGCAGACACAGCTTCTTGCTGTACCTCACGGTTCACAGGATCAGACTTAGGCACATCCACCACGGCGGTGTCACCCCCCATGGCTAAACCATCGTTCTGAATCTTGTCTTTCAATTCAACGATGATGCGTTGTGCCGTCTTCAGTCCAATACCCTTCACTGCCTTTAGTACTTGTGTATTTTCAGAGGCAATGACATTCACCAACTCACTGGGAGAGAGGGCCGACAAGATGGTTCGTGCTGTATTGCCTCCAATACCAGAGACGCTGATGAGCAACAGAAACAGTTCACGTTCTTGCTTCGAGGCAAAGCCAAACAGTACATGGGCATCCTCACGTATGGCTTCATAAACATATAGCTTTGCCTCTTTCTTTCCTTGAATGGCACTATAGGTATTGAGAGAGATATTACACATATACCCCACTCCTTGACAATCTATTACGGCATTAGCTGGCGCCAACTCGGCCACCTCGCCCCTTACATAATCCAGCATAGAAGAAATATTTTTTGTTTTTCTGATGCGAAGATACAGATTATTTATGTATTTTTGCAACCAAACTTTAGTTTTTTACAACAAATACATACAGGTATATGAAGAAAATCAGAGCAGCCATAGTAGGCTATGGCAACATTGGGCGCTTCACGCTGGAGGCGTTGCAAGCAGCACAAGATTTTGAGGTAGTAGGTATTGTCCGCCGTGCAGGAGCAGAAAACAGTCCTGCCGAGTTGAAGGACATTAAGGTAGTAAAGGATATTCGAGAGCTAAGTGACGTGGATGTGGCCATCCTGAGCACTCCCACCCGAAGCGTGGAAAGCTATGCAAAGGACATCTTAGCACTGGGCATCAACACAGTTGACAGCTTCGACATACATACACAGATTCCTGCCCTGCGCAAATCATTGCAAGAGGTAGCAAAGGCTCACAACACGGTGTCTATCATCTCTGCCGGATGGGATCCGGGATCAGACTCGGTGGTGCGTACCCTGTTACAGGCCATCGCGCCAAAGGGCATCAGCTATACCAACTTCGGACCTGGCATGAGTATGGGTCATACCGTAGCCGTGAAATCGAAAGAGGGTGTCAAGGCTGCTTTGTCAATGACTATCCCTGTGGGCACAG
Organism: uncultured Prevotellaceae bacterium; assembly: GCA_900313715.1. Lineage (GTDB taxonomy): Bacteria > Bacteroidota > Bacteroidia > Bacteroidales > Bacteroidaceae > Bacteroides. Next base: position 553 of record OMSH01000268.1, on the reverse strand, counting down.
GCATCCATCGCCGCATGGTATATGTGGAACTGGAAGATGGCTACAAGTTTGAGGATGTGGAGCGTGCCATCAAGACCGACCCTTATTTTGCTAACGATGAAACACATGTGATGCAAGTGCCTTGTGTGGATGACCTGAAGGATATGGGGCATGGTGTGAACCTGACTCGTAAGGGTGTTTCTGGCAAGACACAGAATCAGTTGTTCGAGTTTAACATGCACATCAACAACCCTGCCCTGACAGGTCAGGTACTGGTATGTGCTGCTCGTGCTACCATGCGTCGCGAACCTGGTTGCTACACCATGATTGAAGTGCCAGTGGTTGACTTGCTTCCTGGTGACAAGGACGAGTGGATTGGAAGATTAGTATAATCCCCCCCTCCTATATAATAAATAAAGCTCCCCTGTTTGGGGAGCTTTATTTATTTTGAATAAAATTTGCCGCCAGCTATCTTCACAGACTGCTGGCGGCACAAACCACAAATACAAATACAACTAAACAAAGTTTCTTATAGAATACTGTCTATTCTTTCTTTTCAAAAATCACACATCAG
>OMSH01000269.1 GCA_900313715.1 uncultured Prevotellaceae bacterium | reverse complement strand
GTTCCTGAACAGACATGTTCTTTTCTTTTAGTATAGTCTTTATTCTCATAGCTTTTATTTTTGTTACAAAGGTATTCAAAAAGTTTTTCTGTAAATAGTATTATTTACTAAAGTATGTTAAAGGTAATGGTATTATTTGCCTTATATTTTGTAGTGTCAATAAAATTATTTACATTTGCATTGTCTTCATGACGCTAACTAACATTATTAACAACTTAAAGAATAATTATTATGGCAACGAAAGATGTAATTGATTTGTCAAGACAAAGTACATTTGACGATAAAGACCTTAAGGACAGCCTTATAAATCTAAGGCGTTTGATTTTTAGTAACCTCAGTGGGACGGTGGATGCGTGTAAATTGTTTGAAACTCTATACGTCATTAACTGGCTCATTGACGATGTGGATTTCGTTTACTCCAAGCAAAAAGAAGATAATGAAAAATAGTTAATAACCATAGCTCATGTGACAGGTGAGCCAGTAATTGCAATGCAATATTTAAAACATCTGTTTAGCTAATAGTATTATTAATATTTAAAACAATAAAGACATGAAAGAGAAAATTAATGCTGATGGCATTCAAGTTAGCGAATCAACAGCAAAATGGGTAAAGCTAATTTATGAATTAAATGATTTTTACGCAAAAGTATCAGAAGCCTATGGCAATGATGAAATTGGTGAACAGAAATTTCAAAAAGAGATGGATGACGTTTTGTCTAAAGTTGCTATAATTCTTGATAAAAAGCTAACAGAGTCAGTCCTTGACGTTATGGCACTTACCGAAAATAGAATGATAATATAACAAAGGAGGATTGAAATGGAAAAGAAACTATCCGCATCAGGTTTAAATGAAGTTTTGGCTTACCTTGCGAAAATTGCAGGGGCAATTAATGAACTTGAAGCCTTTTTTACCGATAACAGATTACCAGACAACGGACTATCGAAAAAAGATGAGGACATTGTAAACGGTGTCATTGACAGATTGATTGGATTCCTTGAAAAGTGCAGACTCGGCAATAAAGTATGAAGCATCACCAATTATTATAAACATCTGACCTAAAATGCCTCATGGGGGTGTGTCGGGGAGAGGGGGCTATCACACCCCCTCTTTATTTTTAGTCAATTAGCTCAACCATTTCCCTTTTAATGTCATCATCAATCTTTCTGTACCTCGCAAAAGCCTTGCTGTTTTCCTCATGTCCTGAGAGGTGGCAAATAAGATTTGGATCTTTCACTTTCTTATAAAGGTTACCGATGAATGTTCTTCTAGCCATGTGAGAGGATGCAATCTCGTTGATGGGTCGCTGTTCCTCCTTTCCTGTAGTTGGATTCAGGATGGTCACTACCCTTGTCACGCCACATCTTGTAAGAACCTCTTTAATTGCTTCATTGTATTTCTGAGCGGAGATAAAAGGGAATAGCCTGCCTTTCTTGTCAGCACCCCAATACTTTTCCACCAGAGCCTTAGAACGGCTGCTAAGCGGTACACTTACCGTCTTTGGGTCTTTACCTTTTGTCTTGTTGGCAATGTACTCTATCATCTGTTCTTTCTCGTTTAGATTGCTTTGTGTCATTCTCAGCAAATCCCCAACACGGCAACCGATAAGACACTGGAATATAAAAATATCACGCTGTACTTCAAGGCTCTTATTTGAGGAAAGGTCTGCATCTGCTATCTGGTTGCGTTCCTCTAAAGTCAGATAATAAGGAGTACCGTAAATCTCAGACTTGATTTCAATACCGTTGAAGGGTTGGTTAGTTGAATAACCTCCTTTGTTGAGCCAGTTGAAAAACGCTTTCAGCTTCTTCTTCAATTTCTTAACTGTGTTCTCTCCCCTATCAACCAGATGCGGTGACTTTCTTATTGTCTTTATGTCAGCAGGGTATTTTGCGAGTAGCTCCTCAAATATCTTCGGGTATTCATCAGCCAATTCTTTTTCGTTAGCAAAGTAATCGAAGAAATCAAGGATAGTCTCTTTGTCTATCTTATCTATATCCAACTTAAAGCATTTGCGCTTCTTGTCTGTGAGGTTTACAAATGCCTCATATCTTGCCATAGCACGCATTAGCACACGGAATCCCTTTGTCTGGTCATAAGAAGGCTGTTTCTCGATGATATACCTTTCCATCCACCCATAAAAAGATTTAGGTGCTTCGATAACCATTAGTGCGGATTTCTTTCGTGCTACTTTGATTGATTGGATTGAGATTTCCTCAACCTTCATGGCATTAGTTAGTAATAACGCATCGGAAATAGACTTGCTACTAAGTTCTTCTTTACCTTCTTCTAAAGAACGGCAGATTTTGGTCAGTCTGTTTTTGAATGTATTTAGTCTGTCTTGGGCTGTCTCTGCTTCTTTTACCTCTAAATAATTATACTTCCCCTTTCTCGGAATAACCAAACCAGATGCCTTGAACCACTCAGGCTGCACATACACACCAGATTTGAAACACGGTCTTACCTGGCGTGAAACGGTCAACTTGACTATTACTTGTTGTCTGCCATCAGATTCTTTTCTTGATGACAACCTGAGAAGAAATGAAGACATAAACACACATATTTTAATTATGAGACAAAGATAACAAATATGTGCAAAAAAAACAACAAAATTAGGTCACATTTAGGTCACATTACTGAAATTTTAGGTCACACCATGAAATTTGTTAAAATTGCAAACACCTTATTATCAGTATCATTAAGTTTTATGCAGTTCTATCCAAAACCATATTTAGTGTGCCTTTTACCCGCACTCATTAAATTAAAGCAGCCTCTTTTAAGGGGCTGCTTTCTGATTTATGGCTATTATTCTGTCAAGTAGTACACTTTTAGTACACTTTAGTGTGTATAAATACTACTATTGCATCTGTTCTACCTCTCCATCTTTACGTTCAAAGCTATACACGCCCCCCTGCTCGCTCAGTTCAAATACTGCCATTTTCTCGGTAGCATTATCCACGATGATAACAGAGCTGTTTTCGGCAAAGCGTGTGATGCTGAAAGTCAGCGGTTCGCTCTGCACAGGAGCGTTATATAGCACGCTGTCATTCACCAGCACCTGCATGTCGTTACCCACAAATCCCTTCACCAAGGAAATGGCATATGACTCAGCATAACGATGCTCCTGTTTCTTGCTCTGCTCACGGAAACTAAGGTAGAAAAAAATGGCCACAATGATGAATACAGCAAATGCCAGCAGTCCGTTGCCCAGCATAAACTGCTTATTGGTTTTCAGATGGTCAGTATTATGATTAATCATGATTTCTAGTTTTTAGATTTCTAATTGCAATATTAAACAAAATTGCTGGAAGTAGCAAACAGTAAACAAAAAAAACTGAATGATTGTATAATAGATCAACCATTGAACCACACTTTATAGCAGTACTTGGCATAAAACAAATAAGTCTTTAAGAGTGTTTCCATTCTTTTAAGTATTGGTATCCGATGCGGCAACGCAGGCAATCGCGCTTGTCGCAATACTCCTTGCGTAGCTGGATAAGCGCTTGAGAGTCGGCTGCATTGTCAGCATGGATGCCAAAAAGCTCCCATTGTCTGATAATATAGTTATCCTCAGGTTTTAGTTCTTCTAAGAATTCAGAAGCACGCAGACATAGTTCGTTATTCCCTTTGTGCTTACCATAAGCCAATAAAAATGGAATGACTGTGTTGATTAACAGCAGACTCAGTGATTTGTCACTCAACAACTTTTCGCTCATGACAGTTTCTTTGCCAAACAAATAATGGGTTTTCCAATAACCAGAGGTTGAGGTCTGCAACAAAGATTTAGCAGTTTCTACATCTTTTGCTTCTATGATTTTTGACAACAAAGCCTCTTGATGCTGATAGAGATATGCCAATTGTGCAATTTTGGTATGGGGGAATGCTTGCGGACGAATGCGTAACAGCTTCCAAAGTTCAACCTGCAACGGTGGTTGGAGACTGAATTTATGACTGAGGAATCGGAACTCTTTTTGTAGTGCGAGGTAATAAGGGTCGTCAAGGTGATTATTCAACAAACCTGCCAATCCGAAAAAAAAGGCTTCTATCTGTAGAATGTCATCCCTGTGTTTCCCTATAGCAGCAAAATTAATTCGTCTTGCCCATGCCTCAAAGGCATCACCATTGAGTCCAAAACCGAAGTTACGCGCCAAGGTAACAAATAGGGTCTGCTCCCAATTGCCGTTGCAAAGTTTCAACCGTTCGTTAATAGCGTTTGCCTTCTGGTCGAAACGTTCCGCTTGCAAGGCCGTCAACCAAGCATGCATGGTCATCGCAGGAATTTGTCTGATGATAGAAAAGCAAGCAGGATATGTATCCGTTCGTTTGAGTAAAGTGTATTTGCGTCTTACCTCATCAGGACAAGCAATTACTAATTGAGGAATCTTCTTAGATGAGCCAAAGCGGGTAATTTCGGCATCAGCCTCTACCACCACATGCATGATAACATTGGCATAAGCTGGATTCAAATGATGAGCATGACTGTACCAGTAACTTGATTTCTCGTGAATCTCTACATTACCTACCCACAACACACCATCAATCTTTAATTTGGCATTAAAGAAATCGGGACCTGCATGAGGGTTAGGGAGACCAGGATCTACGACTTCCACGACCTCCCCGGTAGTGGTCTTGAGCCCCTCTAAAGGGAAAAATCTGTGTTTCCAAACGAAATGTAATAGCTGTTCCATTGTTAAGAATGCTTTAATTTGATGGCAAATGTAAGAAAAAGATTAACTTTGCACCAAAGAAAACGAATACTATTTTTTTTAACAACACGAAAAAGATGAAAATCGCATTGATAGGCTACGGAAAAATGGGCAAAATGATAGAACAGATAGCCCAAAGCCGAGGACATGAGATTGTGTCCATTATAGATATTGACAACCAGCAGGACTTTGAGAGCGATGCTTTCAAGTGTGCTGAAGTAGCGATTGAATTTACCGCTCCACAGGCGGCTTACGGTAACTACCTGAAGGCTTGGAAACAAGATGTGAAGGTGGTGAGTGGCAGTACGGGATGGATGAAGGAGCATGGCGATGACGTGCGCCGTATGTGCAATGAGGAGGGAAAGACACTGCTCTGGGCATCTAACTTTTCGATTGGTGTAGGCATATTTACTGCTGTTAACAAATACTTGGCCAAGGTGATGAACCAATTTCCGCAGTATGACGTTGAGATGGAGGAGACACACCATGTGCATAAGCTGGATCATCCCAGTGGTACTGCCATTACACTGGCGGAGGATATTGTGAACAACATGGACCGTAAGACGGCTTGGGCAGAGGACACCACTGACAAACAGTTGTTACGCATAGATCATATCAGACGTGGCGAAGTGCCTGGCATTCACACCGTGCGATATGATTCGGAGGCTGACTTGATATCGATAACGCATGACGCTCATAACCGCAAGGGCTTCGCTTTAGGTGCCGTGCTGGCTGCGGAATGGACAGTAGGGAAACAGGGACTGCTGACCATTGGGGATTATTATAAGGATGTTTATGGATTCTAACGAACGACTATGCAACGGATAAAAAACGCTACGAAAAGACAATGGGCAATGTTGGCAATGGTGATGGTACTCTACCTGCTGTTCCTTATCTGGATAAGAAGCTGGTGGGGACTAATAGTGGTACCTTTCATCTTTGATGCTTATATCACCAAGATAATACCTTGGGGCTTCTGGCACGAATGGAAAAACGACACGGCACGAGGAATTATGAGTTGGGTAGATGCCATAGTGTTTGCCCTGGTGGCTGTATATTTTGTGAATCTGTATATCTTCCAGAATTACCAAATCCCTTCGTCTAGTTTGGAGAAGAGCCTGTTGGTAGGCGATTACCTATTTGTGAGCAAAGCTAGTTATGGTCCTCGTGTACCTAACACACCGTTGTCACTACCGCTGACGCAGCATACTATACCTGGCACAAATATGAAG
>OMSH01000270.1 GCA_900313715.1 uncultured Prevotellaceae bacterium | reverse complement strand
TGGAATGGTATGACGACTACAGGCAATCGTGGAACTTATCGTTCCCGTCCAGTCGTAGAAGCTATTCGTTTGGAATGGTATGACGACAAAATCTAATTGATGATTGGAGATGATCTAAGAGGGAACAAAAAAGGCTGGCTCATTGCTGAACCAGCCTTTTCTATTAAAAAATAATTCTGATGACTAATATTATTTATAAAAACACTATCTTTACGGGGTAAAAAGAACAAGATTAAACTAAAAACTATAGTATCATGGAAAACAACAAGAATCAAAACAATCAAAAAAAGCAGAGCAATCAAAAACCTATTGCTCAAAAGCCGAAGAGACAACGTCGTCGTCAAAGCACTGATTTTAAAATAAGCTTAACAGGCAAACATGTCTATGGAGCTTATTTTAATATGGCTCGCACAAATTTTGTGAAGACCATCAATTACATCCTCCCTATAGCAGGTGTACGAGGTAATTATTCAGAGAACCAGATTAATAAGATGCTCCAAGCCTTATTTCTAGTACAAGCTGGCCGTAATAGTGAATTATCAACAGAACAAAAACAATGGGAAAAAAAGTTGCGCCTAAACCCAGAACAACAGACAAACCTACAGAAACTACTCTTTAGGCATTTCCCTGTGCTTGGCCCAATGATGGCAGATGTAGTCGGCCATAAAGCCTATCTCAACAAGAAGAAATCGAAAGTACAAACTGAAGACGAGGCTTTTGCCCAGTTACGAGGAGTTTCCTTAGCAGATTGTATAGAGATGATTCATCTGATGGCAGTAACCCTTACGGAGTGCCGTAATTATTACACACACAAGGATCCTTATAATTCACCTTCGCAACTTGCAGCTCAGTGCCAGCATCAAGAAATGATTGCCAAGAAACTGGACAAGGTAGTAGTAGCCAGCCGACGTATTCTCAAAGACCGCGAAGGATTGTCTGTAAATGAAGTAGAATTTCTTACAGGTATAGACCACTTGCGCCAAGAAGATGCCAAAGACGATTTTGGTAAAAAAATTATAAAGGATGGGAAAGTAATGAAAACTTTCGTAGAATATGATGATTTCTATTTCAAGATATCAGGGAAGCGTCACATTGAGGGTTTTTCCACTTTAGACAAAGATGGAAAACCAATAACTTTCAACACAGATCTGCCAGCCCTTTCGGACTTCGGCCTTTTATACTTCTGTGTTTTGTTCCTTTCTAAGCCTTATGCAAAATTCTTCATCGACGAAACTCGACTATTCGAGTTCAGTCCCTTCACAGAAGAAGAAAATCTGATTATGAGCGAAATGTTAAGCATCTACCGCATTCGTACCCCCCGACTGCATAAGATTGACAGTCGTGACAGCAAAGCCACCCTTGCGATGGATATATTTGGAGAACTGCGCCGCTGCCCTATTGAGCTATATGACTTGCTAAGTAAAAAGACAGGACAACCATTCTTTCATGATGAAATTAAGCGTCCAAACAGCCACACACCAGATATTTCAAAGCGATTGCGCTATGATGACCGATTCCCAACTTTAGCCCTGCGTTATATTGACGAAACTGAGTTGTTTAATAGAATCCGCTTCCAATTACAATTGGGTACGTTCCGCTTCAAGTTCTATGAAAAAGAATGTATTGATGGCCGTGTGCGCGTTCGTCGTTTACAAAAAGAGATCAACGGTTATGGCCGTCTTCAAGAGGTGACTGATAAGCGATTAGAAAAATGGGGAGACTTAATTCAGAAACGAGAGGAACGTTCTGTCAAGTTAGAGCATGAAGAGATGTATATTGACTTAGACCAGTTCCAAAGGGATACAATTGACTCTACCCCATACATTACCGACCGTCGTCCAACCTATAACATTCATGCCAATCGTATCGGTATGTATTGGGAAAGTAGTCAGAGACCAAATGAGTTTACTGTGTTTGACGCTAATAAGATGTATATTCCTATACCTACAGTCACAGAAAACGAGAAGACTGAAGTCAACATGCCAGCACCTCGATGCACTATAAGTGTACATGACTTATCAGGTATGCTTTTTTATGAATACCTCCGAAATCAGCTGAATAATAACACCACAAGCTCCGCTGAGGAAATAATTATCGATTGTGAAAACGATTATCGAAGATTCTTCAAAGCTGTAGCTGATGGAAGCTTGATGCCTTTCCAGAAAACAAAAGAGTTTCGCGAGTATCTGAAAGAGAATTATTCTAAGCTTCGTTTGGCAGACATTCCAGAAAAGTTAGTGCTATACCTTACTAGTAAAGGACAGACTTATAAAGGTAAGCCTGTTACAGCTCGTGAAAAGATGGTACTTCTTGCTATTGAGCATCTTGAAGAGCGAGAGAGAAGCGTTCAGCGCAGGTTAGAGCATTATCAAGAAGACCGAAAGATGATTGGTGACAAAGACAATAAATATGGCAAAAAGAGTTTTGCTGATGTACGTCACGGTGCACTTGCCCGCTATCTTGCCCAAAGTATGATGGAATGGCAACCTTCAAAAGACGGTGAAGGACATGATAAGCTTACTGGTTTAAATTATAATGTACTAACAGCTTACCTGGCTACATTCGGAGCACCTCAAGTCATTGAAGATGAAAATTTTGTTCCTCGCTCGCTTTTAGAAGTTTTGAAAGAAACTAAAATGGTTGATGATGGTAACCCTCATCCGTTCATTAACAAAGTACTTGCTCTTGGCAATAGAAATATAGAGGAGTTATATCTCCACTATTTAACTGAAGAACTTAATCATATTCATTCATGCATGAAATCATTGAAAGACAATCCTACAGACAAAGCACTGTCAGCCTTGCCTTTTGTGCATTATAAACGTACTCGTTACCGCGAACGTACAGCGGAAGAAATGAAAGCTTTGGCTGCTCGCTATACTACCATACAATTGCCTGATGGCCTCTTTACGCCTTATATTGTGGATTTGCTTAAACAAAGTTATCCAGATAATATAGCCTTGCAAAATGCAATAAACCAAGATATGCCCGACAAACTAAATCCTATTCACAACGCAGCTTATCTGATATCATTGTTCTATCAGACTGTGAAAAAAGACGAGGCACAGCCCTTCTATCAGTCAGGAGTAACTTATTCACGAGAAAATGAAAATGGGGAGTTAGAAAAATTCTCATTTAAGCGCTCTTATGAGTTATTCTCTGTTTTGAACAACAAAAAACAGGCTACATTCCCATTCGAACTAATTCCTCTGTTCTTAACTAGTGATGAAATACAAGAGCGATTAACAGCCAAGCTGCTTGATGACCAAGGAGATCCAATTCCAGAAGCAGGCAAGAGAGGTAAAGCTGCTACTGACAGTCAAGGTAACATCATCTGGCAACGTCAGATTAAGAACACCATCAACAGTTTTGTAGAAACATTGGGATACAAGGATCTGAAGGTTTCAACGAATCAGCCAAATCATAAGAAAGAAGAAGAGTTAGCCAACAAACGTGAAGCTTTACGTTCACGATTGACAAGACAGGTTAACGAGATTAAGAACAACGAGCGTACACTACGCCGTTATAAAGTTCAAGATATGGTTCTATTTTTGCTGGCTAAGGGCATTTTCGCTGATATCATCAACGAGCAAGGGAAAGACGTGAACTGGGAACAAATGAAACTATCCAAAGTGTGCGAGGACACTTTTCTTCGTCAGACTATGACCTACCGCGTCCCTGTCATAGTTGGTGAAAAGACCATCTATGTGGAGCAGGAGAATATGTCATTGAAGAATTATGGTGAATTCTATCGCTTCCTCACTGATGATCGCCTAATGAGTCTGCTTGAAAACATCGTGGATAACCTTAATCCTAATGAGAAAGGTGAATTGGTAATCCGTCATACTGACTTGATGAGCGAATTGGCTGCCTACGACCAGAATCGTTCTACTATCTTTAAGCTTATTCAGCAGATAGAAGACATAATTATAAAAAATAATGATACGCTTAAGAATCCTCACAGCGAGGACTTCTGGGCTCATGAGGGCTTGCCGAAACGTAACAACTTTGCATCGTTGCTGGAATTGATAGACCAACTGAATGGAGTCGCGTTGACTGATGATGAGCGTAAGCTGTTAATAGCTATCCGTAATGCCTTTAGCCATAACAGTTATAACATCGACTTATCACTAATTAAGGATGTTAAGCATCTTCCAGAAGTGGCGAAGGGTATATTGCAGCATCTTGAGACAAAAGTTGGTGCATAAGCAATGATTAATAAAGGATATTTTTGAATTGTAACATTATAATATACTGTTACCAAGCTGTTCGTTTGGGAAAGTATAACGACTTGAAATGGTAATTTACTATACTGTCGGCATTGCGAGTCGTAGAAGCTATTCGTTAGGAATGGTATGACGACAAAATCTAATTGATGATTGGAGATGATCAAAGAGGGAACAAAAGCTAATGCTTTCGCTTTGTCTTAATAATGTGTATCTTTGCGAATACTAATGAGATTGATTATTATGCATTATGAAACCAAAGAGGATAATACTGATTAGGCACGGAGAGTCGGAAGCAAATGTGGATAAGTATTTGTTTGGAAGGGTGCCTGACTATACCATAGAGCTGACGGAGAAGGGACGTTTGCAGGCGAAAGAGGCGGGCAAGCGGCTGAAGGAGTTGGTGGGAGATGAGTCTATCTACTTCTATGTGTCGCCTTTCTGGCGGGCTCGTTCGACATTCGAGTGTGTGGCAGCGGCCTTCCCCAGAGAGCAGTTTGTGTATAGCGAGGAACCACGTTTAAGAGAGCAGGAATGGGGCTATCTGCGATGCAAGGAGGATTTTGACAAGATTTGTCGCGAGAGGCGAGAATATGGTACTTTCTATTATCGCATACCAGGCGGCGAAGCGGGATCGGATGTATATGACCGTGTGAATGATTTATTGGGGAGCTTGCATAGGGATTTTGCGAAGAAGAGCTTTCCTGAGAATTGTGTGCTGGTGACGCATGGTTTGACTATCAGACTATTCATCATGCGGTTCTTCCATATGACTGTGGAGGAGTTTGAGCTGATGTTGGCTCCCAAGAACTGCGACTTGGCAATTCTGGAGCTGCAAGAAGATGGACACTATCGGTTGATAACGGAAATGGAGAAATCCACAGAACCATTGCAATACTCCCGACCAATAAAATTACATGAAATATAATGATTCAAGCATGTAGCCATTAAGATGCCAAAAAGAAAGCTCTTACCTGTTGCGTTTCGTGATAATGAACCCTAACTTCTTCACTAACTTGATGGTATTAAAGGCTGTTATGCGGTCATATTCCTTCTCACTGTCAGGCAACGCATTAAAGGGAACCAAGCTGGGGTCGTGTTTTCTATCGTCATCCCATTCCCGATCATAACTCCATCCTTGCTTGATTCTTTCTTCAGCCCATACATTATGGGCATTTTCTGCAATGGCTTCCTGTAACTCTTCAAGATCACCATCCAAAGGAATTGAGTCGTAAGCATTCGATAAACTACAGGTATTAATACTTATGTATTATAGCAACAGTGTAAACTTCCTGTACCCTTCCCTATAAATGTACCCTTCCCTATAAATAGGACAGTTTCAAATTAGACAAATAATTATTAAATTTGTCACGAAACAGTTTTATTATGAAGAGGAAGAATCACAGTGAGTCAGAGATGGTAAGTGCCGTCAAGGCTCTAGAGAGCGGAACAAATGCCGATTTGGTAGCTCGTGACCATGGGATATCTAAGGCCACGTTATACAATTGGAAGTCGAAGTACAGTGGTATGGATGTGAGTCAGGTCAAGCGTCTCAAGGAGTTGGAGGATGAGAACCGCCGTCTGAAGCAGATGTATGCTGATCTGGCTTTGGATAACCGCATCCTGAAGGAGGTCATTGAAAAAAAACTCTATAGCCCGATATCAAGAGAGAGCTGGCCAACGGGATTGTAGATGAGTATGATGTTAGCATCGCTCGGGCGTGCAAGATAATGGACATCCACCGCTCCTATTTTACTATAGGGAGAAGCGTGATGACACAGAGGTTGAAGAAGCGATCCGTTCTGCCGCTCAATATGGAGACGGCTTTTGGAAGATTTTTAAGTTGTTACGGAGGAACGGCAAGCCTTGGAACCACAAGAAGGTGTATCGTGTATACCAGAATATACACTATGAGAAGCGGGTGAGGCTGAAGAAACGTCTTCCGGCTAGGGAGAAGAAACCTCTGGAACAGCCCCTGGAGCCTTTTACGACCTGGTCATTGGACTTTGTCAGCGATGTCTTGGAATGCGGTAGGAAGTTCAGGGTACTGAACATCATAGATGACAGTGACATGGTTGTCGTTACTCAGGAAGTGTCAATGTCGTTCCCAGCCAAGCGGGTGATAAGGATGCAGGAAAAGGTTATCTGGTTGAGCGGTAAGCCACAGAATATAAGATGTGATAACGGACTGGAGTTCATATCCAGAGAGTTTCAGGAGTGGTGTAAGGGCAATGACATACAGATACTGTACATACAGCCTGATAAGCCGACGCAGAACAGTTATGTTGAGCGCTTCAACGAAAGCTACAGGAAGGCCATACTGGATGCCTATATCTTCAGAACCGTTGAAGAGGTGAGGCAGATGACCGAGCAATGGAAAAGATATTACAACTATGAGAGGCCACATGAAAGCCTCGACAATATGACACCGATGGAGTATCGGAAAAAGAAAGGAGAATAGAGGATGATTGATGTTCAGAACGGCAAATATAGCTTCGCTTCCGAGTTGAGCAAGGCCAAGACAAGCGCCCTTTGGGCGGCCTTGCACATCTCTCCAGCTTACGCTATTTGTGGCCTATCTGAAATCAATCACCACATGAAACATACAAGGGAAAAGAAAATAAACTATATTTGCAGTCTAATTGAAGGCTGTCCTAAAAAGGGGAAGTTTACAGTAGCTCACTGTAAATAATAATCGAAAAGTATACCACAATAATAATATAAATAGACCAATATGATTGATAGATTCTTTAAACAGACCAACAAAACCATTTGGGACTTCCTGCAAGAGATAGGCAAAGACAAGGAAGTGTTTTCTGCTTTTTCGTGTAATGAAATTGATTGGCTTTCAGTGTATTTTTATGCCACTAAAACTGAAATTGTATTGGTGTGCTTGGATTGCGTTGAAGAGGGTACGGCTGAATATGCAGACAAGGGTCTGTATTATAATGGCCATAAAGAAAACACCTATAAATACTTCCGAAAGGCACTCCCAGACGGAAAAGTTAGCAAGAACAAAGAAGATTGGAGGTTTAGTCCGGTAGCGCAAATCTATGAACATGCTTGCAGGATGCGTGAATTTTATGCCATATCCCGCCAGTTCGATTTGGTGCCGGCCATTCATCTGATGTTTATTACAAGCTCTCATATTGTTAACTATTCAAAAGTGGTCAATACATGGCAACAGAATTTGTTCGGGTTTTCATTTTTGCAAAAAATAGCAGGAATATCATCTTTAAATTATTATGATATGCCTACAAATTATGATCTTAGCTTGGAAAGTTCTGCCTACTGGACCAAATGGCAAAAGTATCTGAAGAACCGAGGTTGGTTCGATTGGTTAGATTATCGATACGATGATTGGCCACTTCCCAATGAAAAAAGATATACCTTTAAGCAACAGATGGGACATCTCATCTCTGATGAATTTGAAGAAGAGAAATGAGTCTGTAAGAATAGGACATAATAGGACCGATTGCACATTTTGTGTTACACATTTTGTGTAATCAAAAATATTATTTATATTTGCAAACGTAACCCGTTGTATGTGAAGCTATGGAGAATCCGTTTATCATTAAGTCATACGAGTCGAAAGAGTTGTTTTGCGATAGAGAAGAAGAGTTGCAACTAATGTTGCGGAATTGTATCAACCACTCTGACATGACGCTCATCTCTCAGCGTCGCATGGGAAAGACGGGGTTAATTCTACGTCTTTTT
>OMSH01000272.1 GCA_900313715.1 uncultured Prevotellaceae bacterium | reverse complement strand
GCACAGCTATCTTCTTGCCTTTTTCGTATGGTATAGGCTCACTCTTGAAGTCATAGAGCGTATCCCAGATATCTTCGTTGAATTCCAAGCGGAGTGTACGTTCTGCCTTCTTCTTGGCCAAGTCTTTGGCGACAGTATCAAGACCTTTACGCCAAGCAGCAAAGTCTTTCTTGTCACCACCGCAGAAGTGAATGCTGCGCACCTTGAAGAGACCGCCTGTATAGTTATCATCCATTTCCCAATAGGCGATGTCGTTCACATTGCGAGCCTTCACCTCGTCTTGGATGGGGTCGTACATATCCATTCCGTTTATTTCTACATGACAGTTTCCATCGCCATCATTCACGAGGCTGACATCTGGCTCTCCGATGATGATGAACGAACCGGCCTTCTTGTCCTTCTTCAGCAAACCGTCTTGCAGCAGGTCATCACTCATGCGCACCTTCGATACTTGGAACGTACCAAAGTTATAGTCTTTATTCTCGCCACTCTCGATGCTGTCCTCAAATGAGAAACCAAGAATCACCAACCAATTCGATTCACTCAGATGCTGGCGGAAGGCTCGAATGGCTTCATTGACTGCATACTTGCTGACTGTTCCAAACTTTGGACCAATCATAAAATAGACACAATGCTCTTTACCGTCCTCCGTTTTATAGTAACCCTTAGCATTCAGGTAAGGTTCATCTAAATGCTCCATTGAGTACATCACAGCCTGTTGCTGTTTAACACCATTACGAATACCATTAGCTTTCAGGTTGTTGAAGATACGCTCCGTAAAGGCAGCATATTCGTCGTAGTCATTCTGCTTATCATTCAAACTCTCAGGAGAACTGACATCAAGGCTCTGCAAAGTCTCTACTGTAAATGGTCCACTCACACGAATACGCTTCTTGTCCTCCTCTGGCTGGTCGTAAAGAGTTTCCTCATCAAATGGCAAGTCATTAGCCAAAGCCTTTAACGTGATATGAGGCACTTTCTTATATACAAAGCCCCTACGAATATTAGGATTCTCGCTCTCGTCGTAAGTCTTGTAATACGGGAACAATGCAGTCGTCAATCTCTTCTTGGCAATATTCAAAGCAATACGGATCGTATCAATCGTAATCCATCTGCGTCCCCATTGTTCTGCAACGTAAGCTGTAGTTCCGCTGCCACATGTTGGGTCAAGAACAAGGTCGCCAGGATCAGATGCCATAAGGATACATCTTTGGATAACTTTTGTGGATGTCTGACAAACATATTGAATATCTGTAGCTCCTGTAGTATCATCCCATAAATTATTATTCTCTTGAACAGGGAAATCATCAAAATACTGAATAAAGTGAATGCTATTTTTTGAGGAATCAATTCTTTTCTTCTCTATTAGTCTTTTGATGCCATCTTCATTTGTTCTCCAGCTTTTCTTTCCGCACTTAAATACTTGTCCTTTGAAATGGATATCGAACATACAAGAAGGAGTATATCCTGTAGAATACAAAATCTGAGGTCTATAGATTTTTGATCCTTCTGGTAATAAACTGAGATTATTTCTCTCTTCAGATGTTAATTTTCTCCTTTCGCCATTAGGCAACTCCACGTCAGTGTACATTGAATCTGAGCCACTACGCTTTGTTTCATATAGTTGCCTATATTTTATTGCTTCAATGTCTTTTGCATACCAAACAATATAGTCGGAACATTGAGCAAGACCAGAGCTGCCAAGAGGTGAAGCTTTTCTGAAGGTAATTAATGAGAAAAAATTCTCACTTCCAAATACTTCATCAAGAAGACTTCTAATTAGATGTACATTATCGTCAGATATTTGCATGAAGATAGAACCACTTTCAGTCAACAACTCCCTTGCCAATACCAATCTGTCTCGTAAATACGATAAATAGCTATGAATCCCCAACTCCCATGTGTCACGAAAAGCCTTAATCATTTCTGGCTCGCCTGAAATATTAGAATCGTTATCTTTGACGTCACGACTATTCAGTTTCATCTGCCAGTTAGATGCATACTTGATTCCATAAGGTGGATCAAAATAGATGCATTGTACTTGGCCTTTCATACCCTCACGATTCAGCAGAGAGTTCATCACAAGCAGACTGTCACCTTGAATCAGTCGATTCTGCCAGTTATCAATATGCTTGTAGTATCCTGCTAAGCGTTCCAACTCATCCTCCTCTGAATCTTGCAAATCCCCAAAGAGGTCAAGTTGTAACTTGGCACTCTCGCTCTTATGCTCATGCAGTTCATAGAGGTTATCGATAATGGCCTCTGGGCGGATGTCCTCATGTTTATACAGGCTTCGGATGTCTGTACGCAGTTGGGGCATATAATCAGGTTTGTCCTCATCGTCGTTCTTGTATTTGCCTAACCAATAGAGTTCAGGATCACGTCCACGTTGGAATT
>OMSH01000273.1 GCA_900313715.1 uncultured Prevotellaceae bacterium | reverse complement strand
TGCTTTCATCAGAAAGAAGTAATTATCAGCCTCATTTGCAACCTCAAAGCATCGTAGTGGTGACTCTTCTATGTCATCCCATGCCCAAGGGTCATTGTCAAGGTCTTCACCAAGATTGCACACAAGGTCTTTATTCTTGCTCAAATTCTGAAAAACGACTCCCACATCATAGCTATCAGTTCCCTTTGTGGGATCAATAACTACTGGTGTGGTATTCTTATCATAGTTCCAAAACAAAGCTTCATGACCATCCCATTCTGTGTTATTCTGAGCATTCCCGAAACCTACAGTCAAGCAATCTGGAGCCATGACATCAAACAACTTTCCTGCAAACTTTCTATCTAATCGCCAGGCATTCAAAGCAGCCATGCCGATGCTTGGATTATGCTCTATATCAATATATGCCTGTGAGTAAATACTGCACAGATTCTTACAGTCGTATGACTGATAGCCATGCTTGGAAAAGTCGTTCACTTGAACTCTATCCTTGAAGATGTAAGGCAGATTGACTTTCTCGTCATCATGCTTGTAGTCGATTATCGCTCCATCAAGCATCACCTCCTTAATCAAAGTTGGGCGATACACATCCACCTCACAAAAGTCTTCACCTTCGCCAAAACGAACAGGAACAGTAGGGAAAAGAACCTTCTTGTCCTCTGGAATCGTGTCCTCAATGTGGGCTTCTGACATATCTGGCTTGCGATAACGTATGCAGGTTGTCTCAAAATCTCTTCGGATTGGATTTGCTTCATCAAGTCGTGGCAGATACATCACTGTATATGGAAAAGTACGTCCTTTTACAGTTACTCGTAACTGAACCTCTCCGTATGGAGGCTCGTCAGTCAAAGTCCATTCCTGATAGCGTCCGTTCGGCTGCTTGAACTCAATAAGTTCTGCCACACAATCCTCTTCTGGCCGGGCGTTCAGGATGTCATCCTTAGTAGCAAAATGACGTACTATCACGTCATCCCAACCGAAGATAAGTGGTAACTCATCAATATCGTAGTTGTCTGACTCTTCAGGGTCATCTATATAGTAGTGCTTTACCTTTCCTCCATTTACATAATGTATAGAATCTGAATATAGTTTCGTTGTTATCTGATCATAGCCAATACGGTTATACAAACTAATCTCTTTCCCTTTTTCATCGGTGAAAGTTACAGAGTCATATATATAAAACCAGTTGAAAGTTTCACTCTTTCCATATTTCTGGTCACGGAAACTCTTTCTATAAACGTCATCGACATTGCTTTCATCTTTCAATGAACAATGGTTAGAGAATAGCAGGGCTGTTTCTTTTTGTGCATTTTGTGATGAAGTCCATGTATCACCATAGCTTATACTTCGCCATAGTTGAAGGTATTCTCTCGCAGCTTCAGATTGTGCGATATACTCTTTTCCATCTTCATCTTTGGCAATAATTTCTATCGTATCGAACTTACAGGTCGGCACATGTTTGCACTGGGCACACTTTTCAATGCCGAAAGCGACAAAACCTGTATCAGCCTGACCTGTATTGAGGTATGTAATAATAGGGTTGTCCATTGTTGATGGCTCAACTACTTCATCATTCCTCTTATATCTAATATATATGTATAGCTTATGTTGCTTCTCTGGATTGGGAACTCCCCAAAGGTGTACTCTGTCATAACGGAGATACTGATGCAACTCACCTCCAACTTCTTCAGGCTTTAACCATACGTTAAGACGACGAGTCATACAGGTGTATTGAGGAGAGAAAGTTACTTGCCATTCAAAGCGGAATTTAACTTTCAATATCTCATCGTTTGCAGCTTTCATTGTTGCGACAAAGCGGTTTACGTCAGAATCTACATTAGAAAGGTCTTCCTCATTGAATGGCATTTCGCCATTAAGTATCTGGCGCATATATTCAAAGAGTGAGTGCTGGCGTTTGATACTCTCGCGGAATGCAATAGCCCTTGATGCTTCGTCAAGATTCTCCAAAGTGTAGTTCTCTCCATGATAGATGCGGCAAAGTCCCTTCAGGAACTTCATATTGTCATTTCTCGACAATTCATGTTGTATGGCAAGACCACCAAGCACATAGATAGAATATAGCCAACGCTTATTGCCCGACTCATCTCGATAAAGATATTGCTTAATACTGATACCACTATTACGGAACAACTGTTCTGCATCCACACCATCCATGACATCACACTTATTGCCGCTTTGATACTTACGTTTGTACCATTCGGCAAGATAAACCACGCCATAGATGGCATTATCTGATGTGACAAGTGCAGATTTTCCCTTGTCGGCAACAAACGCAGAAAGGCAGGCTTCAAGTTCGTTGAAGTCTGTCTCTGACAATTTCAGTCGCCATACGTATGGCTCTCTGATGTCGAATGACGATATTTTATCGCATAATGCGCTGCTTAATCTTCCTTGCATATTATCAATGGTTTCTTTTCACCCCTGTATGCTTCACGCAATTCACGAAGGCTAAGTGGGCCTTGTTTGCCGTGATGAATCATGGAATGACAGTTTGAACAGAGAGGAACAAGATTCTCCACATAGTCTTCAGGTCTATTTTCATCAAACGTGGAAATCATCTGAAGGTGGTGAACCTCTATGAAATTAGCACCCAGTTCTTCACCATATACACTTGCAAAGTCCATACCGCAGCATTGGCATTGGTAACCATATTTGTCAAGACAAGCCTGACGCAGTTTGGGGTTACGATGAGCGGTCTCATACTCCACATGTTTCTTTTCACCCTCAGTTAACTCTCTTTCCTTTGCTTGTTTAGGATTTGGAGGGATAGAAACATTTGTGGTTCCTGGTTTTATGGAAGTTTGTTCGTTTGGACTGGCAACACGACTCTTAAAGAGTTGCTTGAAGTGCTTTGACTCCAAGAACATAGAATATAATTTTAGATGACTTGAATACTTCAGTTCAGCAGATTCATTAGCAGACTTCATTTCTTGGTTGAGAGGGATCATGCTGCTGATACGGTCATAGTAGTTGTGATTCAGTTCGACATAGATTCCCTTGAAGTTTGCATCTACAAATCGGCGTATGAACTCTACCAACTCCCCTTCAGTGAAGTTGACTATAGCTACCGAATTGGGTTTGCGCTTTGCTTCAAGATTGGCTATATATGCCTCTCTGAGCATTTCTGCTGTTATTACTATTTGTTTCTTTGCCATCTTCATTTGTTAAATTATACCTACCATTATCATAGTCGCAACTTCATACCCAAAAACCTATGAATAGAGGTTTCGGGTCTTTCTCAGAAAAGCTAATCTAAAGGGCTTATCATCTTTTCAACAAACTCAATTTCAAATACATCGAATCCATACTTGCAATATAATTGCTGATCTATCTCTTCAATGTCACGACTCCAGTCTATATCACTATCTGCTGTAAAGTCTTGCATTGGAACATAAGCCCATACAGCAGGTGGATTATGTTGTGTGATTTTTTGAATACCTAAAAGACATCGCATGAATTTTGTCCTTAGATATTTAGCACAATTGACGGCTTCAATCTCAGTGTCAAAAGCTCCAATGCTAATAAATGTTGAAGTCGCAGAATCGCCAGGCCTGCCTAATTCTGATTTGCCTATAATTCTTGCTGGTATAGGATTACCAACCTGTCCAGCAGCCCCATCAGCTTCGGAGATAAATACCTTGTATTTCTCTATATTATTATTATCAGAATACCGAGGTGACAAATATTTTCTACTTGCATATTTCCAAGCACGCTTATTATTTATTATTCCCAAAAGATGATAATAACCAGATGAATCATCTACATGGTCTTTAAATGCATAAGGCAATGCCTCAAAAGTGGAAGTCTTTAATTCGTACTCTTCATTAGGTCCAAGTTTTAATACGGCAGGTCGAGTTTGTTGAATAAATGACAATCTATCTTTGGGACTATTGGGATAGTCAAGAAGAAATTGATCATTAAACTTCAAATCAGAACGTCCTCCAAACACAATTGACTTCAAACTATTTGGATTAGTAGGATCAAATTTAGAAGCTATACTTCTTAAGTTTTCATCTGGTAGAAATAGAGAAATCGGATTGTGCTCAACTTGAGTATTCCTAACTAAAATCGCAACACCTCCATTTATCGCCGTATTTGGGAAACATGTTGTTGAATCCGATGTATAATAAGCGACTTGAAGATGTTTGTCATTCAACATCTTTTGATTCCATGTTGCTGGAGTTAAACCTGCATTAAACAAAAATCTTGCAGGAGAAATTAAAGTGTAAATGCCACTTAATGCTTCTGCTATATCATAAAAATAATGATATATAGGATTTTGTCTATTGCTTACATCTGTTGTTTCCATATATGGTGGATTACCAACTACTGCGTCAAATTGGATCATTTCTTTACTTGTTGTACCTTTCCAAAAACCATTTAATTTCAATTCTCTAATAAGCTCATCAGGATCATTAATGGCTTTATTAACTAATTGTTCGTATTTTATATTAGCCTTTCTATCTACATCTCTAAACCCGAAGAGTGTACGTCTTGTAATACCAACAGCCATCGGTGTATTGCAAATCACATGAATATTGTCTTTAACAATATCATCCCAAACGACCTGTTCTTCTTGAACACTAATAGTATCAATATCAATACATTCTGCTTTCACATATTCTGCTAATCGCCTACGATATAACGAATATGTCATATATAGAGGATATAATCCTGTCTTTGAGTTAATCTCCAGGATCCTTGTTAGAACTTCACCACTAAGGTCAACATTGTTAAATAACCTGTTTGTTACATCTCCAAGGTCTATGTACCGTGGTGTATCTAACTCGCCATTCTTTTCATCAAATGTTTCATCGTAAAAACACCACCCTCCGAGAGTACTACTCAAATGCAAATTCACTACTCGCCACGGAGTTAGAACCGTTTCCTTATCAGGGTTGCGGAAATAAGAGAATATCTCTGCAATTTGCTTAATACGTTCGTCAACGTGCATAAAGTCGGCTTCACGTGTGAGGGCACGATACTTCTTCCCGGCTTCCTCAAAACGAGTAGCATTGAAACACTTACGAATCTTGTTAAAGTCCTCCTTGGTTATACCTTTGGGCATAAACTCTGCCCAAGATTCATCCTTAATCTTACGTGTGAAGTTATCGACGGTAAGATCTTCCTTTAGATCTCCTGCATCAGCACCACCATACATGAGCAGTGGAATTCGGAGAGCTATACCACGAATGTTGGTTATACGAGCTTTGAACTCTTCACGAGCCTTCTTAAGTTCCTCGTTGCGAGCAAGACGTTCTGCTTCTTTCTGTAGCCACTCTTCTCGTTGTTCGTCTGACCAAGACTCCCATTGCTGTTTGAACTTTTCATCCTTCTGAGCTTTCTTTTTAGCTCTTTCTGCCGCTTCAGCTTTCTTCCTGCGAATACTTTCTTCGTAAGCAGCGCGTTCTTCCTCTGTCATGTGACTTAGGTCAACAGATTTTTTCGCTTCTTGGCGTCTTTCATCAGGAGCCTTACCACCATTCTCACCAATATGGTTGACTATATCTTCATCAATCTTATTAAGTTCTTCTTGATTGTAAAGACATGGATCATCAAAGCCCTTGCGGACAAGGCGGTCAATAAAGACATTTTCCAATTGCTTGTAAATGTACTTTACATCAACAGGACTCATCTTTCCACCATTCATAGAAATAACTGGGCAAAGAGCTATGAAATCACTTACAGTTTCCTTATCACGCTGCTCCTGTGTTTTCTCCTCGTCACCTTCCTCTTCCTTCTTTTCCTTAGCTTTAGCCATTGAGGAGAACTTGGCTGTCTCGGCCACAATCTTTAAAGTACGGTCGGGAGCAAAATCGAACACATAACATGAGGTTTTCATCTTACCGTCTGGAGTCTTATAGGGTGACTGCACACGGAAGATGGTTTGCATATACGTAGCTGCACCATCACCACCCTTTAGATAAAGGACGGCAGACCACGGGCGCACAGTGACACCAGTAGTAAGTCGACCACACGATATGGTAATTGTGCTTGTTTTCTCAGGCAATTCGCCAATCGCACTATTTACAGCATCAAGAGCATTCTCATTCTGTTCATCGATATCTCCCTTACCTGCTACATTAACAATCTCAAAACGCTTGAATGTTGGATGCTCACGTAACAACTGTGTTAAGGCTGCAGCTTCATCAACATGCGAAACGACCCATAAGGTGTGACGGAACTGCTGACGATATTCAGTAGTAGAGAATGGGAAATTATTAGTGTCATCCTTCGTGCAAAGCAACTGAAGGAATTTCTTTACATCATCTTCATGAACAAATCGTCCTTTGGCACCTGGGGGCATAACAGCCTTGTCAGCCTTTGGATTACCTGTCCATGTACGCAAGAACTCATTGAAGGTAAAAACGCCATCATGATCTACAACATCCTTAATATTATTAGTGATGTCATAGGTGTAAATATTCATCTTTGGCAATTCTGCGTATGGATTGGGCTCGTTAGGATGCTTTACGCTCCATTCGAGCTTTGCTTGCTGCTCTGAAATATAGTCCCATGTGAAGATTTCCTCTTCCTTGAAATCCTCATATAAATTAAAAGGAGTTCCGGAAAGGTGCAGCATCTTAGTTTCTTCTTTTTTCAGAAAATCATCAATAACAAGCTTACCAAGAGCTGTACGTGTACCCTCATGTGCTTCATCTATAACTACAAGATCCCAGTCTGTATTCAGAATATCAGCTTTCAGCTTCTCGTTTTCCTTAGAAGCATTATGCCCAAACATATCCTCCTGTTTGTCCTTGTTCTTTGCCTGAGTCTTGACATTTACAAGTTCAGACAAGCGGAGATACTGCATAGAAACGAAGAACACATAATGATTCTCTTTACTCTGGTTGACAAACTTCTCCAAATCGTAGAACTTACGCTTATCGTGCTGCTCATCATCGAACAGGGTACCAAAGTCCCACTTCCTCTTTTGATTGTCATTTCCAGCAATACGGTCTGAGACAACGTTATCAAAGTCTTCTTTCCAACTTTGGTTTACAACTGGACGATGGGTAACTATAAGAGTGCGCTTTACATCCATTTCGCGTGCAAGTTGTAAAGCACAGAGCGTCTTTCCAAAGCGCATCTTAGCATTCCATAAGTACTGTGAATACTTTGGTTCTACCGTCCACTGATAACCAGAAGCCTTACTACCACTTCGCCTACAAAATTGGTTCTTGGCTCGATCGATAGCATCCCTTTGTTCAGAACGAAGCGTTATCTGGTCATCACCGAAAAGCGATGAACCAAATGTCGCCTGTATCTCTTCTAAAGTATTAAACGTATTGTCCATAGAAGTGAGGGTTTTATTGTTGAGTTTTATTATTCACTATTGATTCAAAGGTCTGCTTAGGAGCAGAAAGGTCATGGAAGTCTTGTGACTTCAATGTAGCCTTCTTGATATTTACTCCATTTAAGAAGTCCTTAATTAAACAGTACTGTTCATAGAGTTGAACAGGTTCGGGAATAGGTTTCACTAATTCTGGAAGACTCATCTCTTCAAGACCGAATAAACTATTCTGAGCGAGATCTGCTATTTCCTTAACTTTCTTATCGTAGTCTTTTAATTCAGCCTGATATTTTTCATCACGTAATTTCCTGTTCATTACCTCTACTTCATGACCAGGCAATCCGTAAGTAAGACCATCCATCTGCCAGACATTCCATGAAATTATATAGGCAACACCTGGCATCATTCGCATTTTGTTCTGACTAAATTTCTTTTCACCAAACTGCTCAATATAGTGCTCTTCAAATGTATAAAAGAGGGCTTCACGAGCCAAAAGCAGGTTGTCTCCTTGCCACTCAAAACCATATATTGAGCGTAAGGCTATCTTCGCCCAAAGAATCCAATCTTTTGAATCCTTTACATTTTCTGAAACGATGCGCAGCTTGCGATCAAGCATTCCTATACGGAACTTTGCTACATCGTTATAGTCACCTGTTACGGCATCATAACGATTTGCAAGATAGGGAGCCTCTCCACAAGTAATCTCCAGACGCATATCTGCTACATAATCCATCCAATCTTTACCTGTGCCTTCAAACGAAATATGCTCTTCATTGTTTATCCATCTATGTGGATTCTCCGGGTCTGGAGAATTAAAAAGTCCTTCCTTACGACCAAACCAAGCTTCATCGATGAGGTTATTCTGCGCATTACAAATCCATGAAGGAGTAAATACTTCTGCCTTATCTTTTACTCGTTGAGTTTGTTCTTCCTTCGACTTAACTGCACGAGGCCGAATAATCTCTTGATATTTATCCTTGTCATCGGGTTTCTGTTTTATATATTCTTCGTATTGATTCTTAGTAAGGATAACACCATCATCAGAAATATATGAAGTAATCTTATCTATTGTTATTGGGTCAAAGAACGCGAATCCCTCACCTAATTCAGCATACGAATCAGTTGCCCAGTAGATGTTCTGCTGGGTGGTATGATCCTTCAAAAGGTTCATACAAACCTGTTCTCCGTAGCTGAGGAGCAGTTGGTTTTCGCTTATATCTGTACTATTATGCATATTATACAATATCGGGTGCAAATCTATAAACATATTGTGCAGTCTATCTTCACACACCGTAGATTTTTACTATTTCTTTATATTTTTCTATTATTTGATTACGAAACCACTCTGGAGAAAGCACTTCTACCTGCTGTCCAAACGAGAAAATATTTTGTTCCAACTCACGGTTGATACGTACATCTATAGAGATGATACCCTCGTCTGAATTCACAACCTGTTGGCTGTGGTGAATTGGTTTTGAGACAACGTATGGGAAGCGTTCTTTTGAGAATCTCATTACCACATGCTCA
>OMSH01000277.1 GCA_900313715.1 uncultured Prevotellaceae bacterium | reverse complement strand
AAGATTCGCCAACTTAACATGGCTGAAGGTGAGATGTTCACCGAACAGGATGTAAAAACTGCTGCAAAAGTAGTAGTATTGGGCAAAACCATCGTTGACAACCTCTTTCCTTATGAAGACCCGATTGGTAAGAGCATTCGCGTAAACCAAATCCCCTTTCGTGTTGTAGGCGTATTGGAGAGTAAGGGAACCAACTCTATGGGTATGGATCAGGATGAAATAGTATTAGCACCATTCACTACGGTGATGAAGCG
Organism: uncultured Prevotellaceae bacterium; assembly: GCA_900313715.1. GTDB lineage: Bacteria > Bacteroidota > Bacteroidia > Bacteroidales > Bacteroidaceae > Bacteroides. The sequence continues at coordinate 5,246 of OMSH01000277.1, read as the reverse complement.
AATGCTGTCGCAAACACACTTGCAGGGAATTCAAGCGAGTGCACTAACAGAAGCTGATACAGATGCTGCCATGAACGAAATAGAAGAAGTACTTCGCCGCAACCACCGTTTGAAAGAGGGTGACGAAAACAACTTCACGTTAAACTCTATGCAGGAGATCATGGAAACCATGAATACTGTAACAGGTATGCTGACTTTGTTATTAGCAGCTATAGCGGGTATCTCATTGGTGGTAGGTGGCATTGGCATCATGAACATTATGTATGTATCAGTTACCGAGCGTACTAAAGAAATTGGCCTGCGTATGTCAGTAGGTGCTCGTGGCATCGACATTCTGAGCCAGTTCTTAATTGAGGCGGTCTTGATTTGCCTTACCGGTGGCATCATCGGAATCTTACTGGGCTATGGACTGGGAGCCTTGGTAGGCGTTTTGTCCGACCAGGTATCTGTATCTATCTCAACAGGGTCAGTGGTATTATCGTTCAGCGTATGCGTCCTTATCGGCATGTTCTTTGGATGGTATCCAGCAAAGAAAGCTGCCAACTTAGACCCTATTGAAGCTTTGAGATACGAATAATATTTTTTATCTTTGCCATCACTATGCCAAAGATAGAGATCAATAAAAAGTGGATTACACACATCGTGGTATGGGGCATCATTGGGGTGTTCCCATACCTCATGATGTTACGCAGCGGCTTCAGTCTGCCTTTTTCAAAATACCTGCTTTATGGCGGGTTCTGGTATGGTGTATGGATGCTGGTATTCTACATCAATTATCTTTGGTTAGTACCCAATTTCCTGCTCAGACATAAGACAGCAATCTATCTTATTCTGAATATACTTGTCATTTTCGGTCTCTCTATCAGCTATCATTGGTGGGGCGAGCATATGTTTCGTTATTATGCGGAACGGTTCCCCATAGAGCCTAATGAGGGTCCAGGTACCTGGAGTATAGATTTCAGACCTCCTATTTGGATAGAAATCATACGTGATGCTTTTCCTTTGATCATCATTACCATTATCTCATCTTTCATAAGGGTAAGTGAAGAATGGCGAAAATCAGAGACATCACGCAAGGAGGCAGAAAAGGCTTTAACTGAATCAGAGTTGCAGAACCTGCGCAGTCAGCTGAACCCCCATTTCCTGCTCAACACCTTAAATAACATATATGCCTTGATAGCCTTCGATACAGAGAAGGCACAAGAGTCTGTACAGGAGCTGAGCAAGTTGTTACGCCATGTACTCTACGAGAACAAAGACCAGTTTACAACCTTAAGCAAAGAGATGGAATTCATCCAAAGTTATATTGAACTGATGCGCATCCGTCTCAGTTCCAACGTGACAGTAGAAGCAGAATACGACCTTGCCCCCAACAGTCAGACACCAATTGCTCCCCTTATCTTCATTTCATTGGTAGAAAACGCCTTCAAACATGGCATTTCTCCCACAGAGCCCAGTTTCATCAAGATTCGTTTTTCTGAGGTACAAGGTGTGGTGCGTTGCCTCATCCAAAACAGTAACCATCGTAAGGTGGGCTATGACAAGAGTGGCAGTGGCATTGGTCTGGAACAAGTGAAGAAACGCCTTAACCTGTCGTACCCCAACAAATACAGTTGGCATTATGGCTTGAGCAATGATGGCAAGGAATACTCTTCTTCACTTGAAATAAATACGAGGTGATACCTTATTAATATATATGGCAGTAATTCGTTGTGCAGTAGTGGATGACGAGCCTTTAGCTTTAGGACTAATGGCAAGTTATGTTAAGAAGACTCCCTTCCTCAAACTGGTAGGAGCCTATAGTAGTGCTGTGCAAGCCATGCAGGAAATGCATGACCATATAGTTGACTTGATCTTTCTGGACATCCAGATGCCAGAACTGAACGGTTTGGACTATTCTCGCATGATACCACAACAGACACGTGTGGTGTTTACCACCGCCTTCAACCAATATGCCCTTGATGGATATAAAGTCAATGCCCTCGACTATCTGCTAAAACCGGTCTCCTACCCCGATTTCCTACAAGCTGCCAACAAGGCACAAGAATGGTTCAATTTGATAGAGCGAAGTCAGCAACCAGAAAAGACGGAAAAGGAGGAAGACATACAAAGTATCTTCATCAAGAGTGAATATAAACTGATCCAGATAGAACTTAAAAACATTCTTTATATAGAAGGGTTGAAGGATTACGTAAAAATATACGAAGAAAATGCGCCTAAGCCCATCATGTCACTCATGAGCATGAAAGCTATGGAAGAAATGCTGCCATCCGACCGCTTTATGCGAGTGCATCGTTCGTATATTGTTCAGAAAGAAAAAATTAGAATAATCGAGCATAATCGTATTGTTTTTGGAAACACTTATATTCCCATAGGTGATAGCTACAAGCAGGTTTTCCAAGATTTCTTAAATAAACGTAGCTAACTAAAAAATCCCTCATATTTATTTTGTGGTTTGACACAAAAGACCTATCTTTGCACAAAATTAGTGTATTTGTGCAATAAATAACATGGAACATAGTTTTTTGCAATTAATTGAAGATTCGATTAAAAAGAACTGGGACTTAGATGCCCTGACCGATTATAATGGTGCCACATTACAATACAAGGATGTGGCAAGAAAGATTGAAAAAGTCCATATCTTCCTCGAAGAGGCCGGCGTTAAAAAAGGTGATAAAATTGCCATTTGCGGTAGAAACTCTTCTCACTGGGGAGTGACTTATCTGGCCATCCTCTCATATGGAGCCATTGTAGTACCTATCCTGCATGAGTTCAAAGCTGACAACATTCACCACATCGTGAACCACTCAGATGCTCGTATGTTGTATGTAGGTGACAGAGTTTGGGAAGACCTCAACGAGCAGGAGATGCCTAAGCTGGAAGGTATTATGCTGATGACCGACTTCTCTGTGCTGGTGGCACGCAACAAGAAACTTTTGCATGCGCGTGAGCATTTGAACGAGATCTTCGGTAAGAAATATCCTAAGAACTTCCGTCCAGAGCATGTTCAGTATTATAAGGAACAAAGTCCCGACGAATTAGCGATGATTAACTACACTTCGGGCACGACCAGTTCTTCGAAAGGCGTGATGATTCCTTACCGTGCTTTGTGGTCTAACATGGACTTCGCAAGAAGTGTGCTTGACTTGTTCCCTGGCGACAAGGTGGTAAGCATTTTACCAATGGCTCATACTTTCGGTATGTCTTTTGAATTCCTCTATGAATTTATTGTTGGTTGCCATGTATATTTCCTCACCCGCATTCCTTCTCCAAAGATTATTTCTCAAGCATTTGCCGATGTGAAGCCTCGCATCATCATTGCCGTACCTTTGGTGGTGGAGAAGATTGTCAAAAAGAAAGTGTTACCTCAGTTGGAGAAGAACATTTGGGCACAACTGATGCTGAACCTTCCGGTACTGAGCGACATCGTAAAGAAACGCATCTGCGATCAGGTTACAGCTGGCTTTGGTGGTAATTTCATCGAAGTCATCATGGGTGGCGCACCACTGAACAAAGAGGTTGAATCGTTCCTCCGTTCCATCAACTTCAAATACACAGTGGGTTATGGCATGACAGAATGTGCCCCAATTATTTCTTATGAGGGCTGGGATAAATACAAGCCTTACTCTTGCGGAAAGGCAGCTCCAAGGATGGAAATTATGATTGATTCACCTGATCCACAGAACATTCCCGGCGAGATTCTTACCAAGGGAATGAACGTAATGTTGGGCTACTATAAAAATGAGGAAGCCACCAAGGCAGTACTCACTCCTGATGGATGGTTGCATACTGGAGACTTAGGTGTGTTGGATGCCGAAGGCAACCTCACGATTCGTGGACGTTCTAAGAATATGATTTTAGGTCCTGACGGACAGAACATTTATCCTGAGGAGATTGAAAGTCAGCTCAACAGCATGCCTTATGTAGCTGAGTGCATTGTCATCCAGCAAGAAGGCAAACTGGTAGGTTTGGTATATCCAGATTTCGATATGGCCAACAAGGCTGGCATCGTAAATGGAAAGATGGCTGCTGTGATGGAAGAAAACCGTGTACAGCTGAACCAGAAATTACCCAACTACTGCCAAATTCAAAAGATTAAGATCTTCTACGAAGAATTCGAGAAGACGCCAAAGAAATCTATTAAACGATACTTATATCAGAACGCTTGATAACAAACAAAAGGGCTGCAGAAATGCAGCCTTTTTGTTTTTAGTCTCTTCGGAAAATATCTCTCGTGTAAACTTTCTCTGCCACATCATCCAGACAAGCATCGTAGCGATTCGCAATGATAGCTTGACTATCCCTCTTAAACGCCTCAAGGTCATTTACCACCTTACTGCCAAAGAAAGTGGTACCATCGGGTAAAGAAGGTTCATACACTATCACCTGTGCACCTTTTGCCTTGACGCGCTTCATAATGCCCTGGATACTGCTTTGTCGGAAATTATCACTATTGCTTTTCATTGTAAGACGATATACCCCAATCACACAATGGCGCTCCTCTGAAGGATTATAGTCACCACGATTGTAATAGTCGTAATAGCCAGCCATATGTAACACCCTGTCTGCTATAAAATCCTTACGGGTACGGTTACTATCTACAATAGCCTGTATGATTGTCTGAGGCACATCAGAATAGTTGGCCAGCAACTGTTTCGTATCTTTTGGCAAGCAATATCCGCCATAACCAAAGGACGGATTGTTATAATGGTTGCCGATACGAGGATCTAAACATACACCATCGATGATGGACTGGGTATTTAGACCTTTTACCTCAGCGTATGTATCCAACTCATTGAAAAAACTCACTCGGAGAGCCAGGAAGGTATTGGCAAACAACTTCACAGCCTCTGCCTCGGTAAAACCCATGAACAACATAGGTACATCCTTTTTCAAAGCGCCTTCTTGCAGCAAATCGGCAAAAAGATGAGCTGCTTCCAGTAAACGAGGATCATCAGGGTTAGTACCTACAATAATACGACTCGGATAGAGATTATCATACAACGCCCTACTCTCACGCAGGAACTCTGGTGAGAAAAGAATATTCTGACTACCAGTGCGCCGGCGTATACTTTCCGTATAGCCTACGGGGATAGTAGATTTAATCACCATAATGGCATGTGGGTTCACCTTCATTACCGAGTCGATAACCGTCTCCACAGCACTGGTATCAAAAAAATTCTTCATGCTGTCGTAGTTAGTGGGAGCTGCTATCACCACAAAATCTGCATCCCGATAAGCCTCTT
>OMSH01000278.1 GCA_900313715.1 uncultured Prevotellaceae bacterium | reverse complement strand
GTTGGGATGCTAATACCGTTACCCATGTATGTGGTATCCGTGCCTTTGGTAGTCAGTTGTTGTGTGAGCAGGTGGTAGGACGTGCCCTGCGTCGTCAGAGTTATGACCTGATTCCCTACGATAAACTGGGGCGTGAGATAGACCGTAAAGACTTGCATCGATATAACCCAGAGAACATTACCTATAAGTTCCCACCAGAATATGCCCGTATTATTGGTGTACCATTCAACACTTTCAAGGGAGGCAAGACTGTTGTGACTAAACCTCAGAAGCCCAAGGCTATTCTTCGAGCATTGCCAGAGCGCAATGCTTTGGAGATTCGATTTCCCGTAATTACAGGCTATCGTTCTGACAATATCGAAGGTTCGTTGACTGCAGATTTCACAGACTTGCCCAAATTTAAGCTCGACTTTAACAAGATTCCTACAGAAACCGTTCTGCAAACTATCGTGAATGGTGACAAGAAAATGTTGAAGGCGGACTATATGGAGATGCGCGATAGTCAGGTAATTTACTACTTTGCTCACCTGATGATTCGTGAATATTATACTAGTCCAGAGCATGGTCAGCAGTTCCAGAAGTTCCCTGATATCAAGACGATTGTAGAAAAGTGGTTCAACGAACAATTGGAGATTGTGGGGGGTGATGGTAGTCCTGACCAGAAACGCCTGGTTATGCTATGGGACTATAAGGCAGTGCTGAGCAATATCAACGAGGGCATCCATAAGGCCAATGCCGACCATGAGGAGATTACTGCCGTTCTCAACTACTACAATCCAGAGGGTAGTACTCAGCACGTTTATCGTCCTACGAACAGGCCAGTCTATCCTACGCAGAAGAGTCATGTCAACTATGTGATTGCAGAAGACAATAGCTGGCAGCAGATTGCAGCCAAGACACTCGACGCAATGGAATGCGTAGAGACTTGGGTGAAAAATACCTATCTTGGCTTCCGCATCCCTTACACCGTTGCCGATGAGAATAAGGAATTTATGCCTACATTCATCGTCAGAGTGAAGGGCATCAACCTGATTGTGGAATGTCTGGACTTTGATGCTGACGGTTCAGGCAACAAGGATGCTAAGCGCCATTATCTGAAAGACTATTGGATTCCAGCTGCAAACAATCTGAAGACCTATGGTCAATGGGATTTGCTGGAGGTAAGAGATATAGACCAATTAGAGAAACTCATTAACGAAAAAATCAAGCAACTATGATAGATAAGAATAGACCCGTTTCGAGTATCAAACACGACGATAAACGTGTTGCCATTCCTGATAGTGCCCATCAGGGTGAGGAGCAGATGGCCATTAGCGGACAGCCGGAAGAGAGTGAATACGATATTTTCCGTCATGAGTTCCAACGTGGACGCGATCCGGAACTCTATTGGTTAGGCAAATACAAGAACGACGATGAGGATAATCCTGACTATATGCCCCAACTACGTACGGACATCCGCAGCCTATATAAGCATGAGGATATTCGTCCTGAGGCCATCATCGACAACCTCTATGAACTGCATGAACACAAGAGCGAGAGTGCTAAGTTACAACTCGACCTCTTTGGTGACTTGCAAGACTCTGAGGAAGATGAGTTAGAACGTTTGGCAGGATATTACAAGCATAGTGATAACTGGCAAAATCGTCTCATTCAGGGTGATAGCCTGCTTGTAATGAACTCTCTGCTAAATCGTGAGGGCATGAAAGGCCAAGTACAATGTATCTACTTTGATCCACCATATGGAATCCGTTATGGTGGAAATTGGCAAATTATGATTAATTCACCAAAGATGGCTCATGAATCACGTGATCAAGAATTGTCAAATGAGCCTGAAATGATAAAAGCCTATAGGGATACATGGGAGGCAGGAGTCCATAGTTATTTAGGTTATTTGCGCGATAGGCTTGTTATGGCAAGAGAGCTTTTGACCGAAAGCGGTTCTTGCTTTGTTCAAATATCAGATGAAAATGTGCATCTGGTTAGAAGTGTAATGGATGAAGTATTTGGTAGTGATAATTTTGTAAACCAAATAATATATCAAAAGACAACAGGAGCTGGAAGTCCTGGCGAATTAAAATCCGTCGCTTCTGTATGTGACTATATTATTTGGTATGCAAAAGATATTGAGCTGCTAAAATATCGAAAGCTCTATATTACAAAAACCTTTGAAGATAATGGAAGTGCAGGCGGATATTCTAATTTAGAATTATCCACAGGAGAAAGAATGACTATAAAAGAGTGGGAAAGACAAAATGATACAACATTCGATTACAAAGCTCGTCCAAAAGGATCAAGAGTATTTACAATGGGAAATCTAACTTCTCAATCTGGAGGAGACATTGGCCGTTTTGACATTGAGTATAAAGGGAAAATATATAAGATCAAAGGCACAAGTGTATGGAAAACTAATCGTCAAGGAATTGAAAGACTGAAAAAACTAAAGAGAATAGAAGCATTTAATAATGGAACACTTAGATATGTTCGATATTTTGATGATTTCCCATATCAAATATTGACAAATCTTTGGTCAGATACTTCAAGTAGTCTTGGCTCTGAAAAGATATATGTTGTACAGTCGAGTTTGAAACCTATCCAACGTTGCATTCTAATGACTACAGACCCTGGTGACCTAGTGCTTGATCCAACATGTGGGAGCGGCACTACAGCATATGTAGCTGAACAATGGGGACGCAGATGGATAACGATTGATACAAGTCGTATCGCTTTGAATATCGCAAAGAAACGATTGATAACCACTTTGTTCCCATATTACAAGACCTATGACGAGAGCGAGAATCCAAATATTCGCAGAGGTTTTATATACAAGAAAGTGTCTCATATCACGTTGAAGGCCTTGGCCAATGATTTGCCATTTGATGAGGAAACGTTATACGACCAGCCGGAGGAAGACAAGAAGCGTATTCGTGTAAGTGGTCCATTCACAGTAGAGACTTTGCAGAGCCTTGATGATAGTTCACCCGAGAGCCTGAATGACAAACAGAATGACTATGACGAATATGCGACCTTTACTGAACGTATATTCAATAACCTTAAGGCCAATGGTATTCGTAATGGTGTAAAGCAGCAGCAGGCTGTGATGTACTCAATGGAGCATTTGGATGAGCCTTATCTGAATGCCAAAGGCTATTATAAAACTGATGACGATAAAGAACATTGCGTCTATTTCATGATTGGTCCTAAGTTCGGAACAGTCAGCAAGTATGCAGTCAACGAAGCCATTCGTGCTTTCCGTCAACATCTGAGTGAATCGAACTGGCTCGTGATTCTTGGCTTCTCGTTCGAGGACAGCATTGAGAGTGGAGAGAACAAGGACTATAACTTTGGTACGTTCCAAGTTTCAAAGGTTCGCATGAGTGACGATCTGCTACAAGATGGTTTGCTGAAGAAGGATAAGAAAGCAGGATCGTTTATCATCATTGGTGAGCCAGATGTAAGCCTTGTGAATGATGGTGATGGCAACTGTCATGTGGAAATTAACGGTATGGATATGTATGACCCCATCCAGGACGAAGTGAAGGCCCGCAATGTGAACGACATAGCCTATTGGGAGATGGACGACAATTATACGGGTGGCCTTTTCAAGGTACGTAGTATCCATTTCTGTGGTGGTGACAAGAAAGACTTCAATGCTTGGCGCAAGGGCCTTGATACCGTTGCCAAAGACCTTGCTAAGAAAAAGGCAGAACGCACACTTCGTTTGGAGTTCAACGAAGATATCTGGGATACACTTTACGACTTTAAGAGTGAGCCTATACCATACGAGAAGGGCAAAAAGATTGCTGTGCGTGTTGTATCTCAATTTGGTGAAGAATCGACAAAGGTACTTGAAATGTAAAAGTAGATGAAGTATTGGATAGTCCCAAGTAATGACCGTACGTTCCGCATAGGTGATGCTATAGCTGCACAGAACGGTATGGCAGACTGGAGAACGAATAAGTTCTCAGAAGGGGATATCGTGTTCATTTATAAAACCAAGCCAGAACAACGTATCCGCTATAGAATGGAGGTGATAAAAACCAATCTCATCTTCAATGAAATCTTTGAGCAGGAAGAGTTCTGGACTGACAAGGAAACCTATTACAGCGGGTATATCACCTCTTATGCCAGGTTGAAACTACTCGAAGAATATACTGATGACATACTATCGCTTGACCATTTGCATGAACATGGCTACAATGGACAGCCGCAAAGCGTCAGAGAAATTAAAGACGAGTCTCTTCTTGACTTCTTGTTGCATCCCCATCAGATAGCAAATGATGAGGCTTACGATGTGGATTATCCTGAGGACGATGATAAACTCTACGAGGGAGCGCTGATGAAGGTGAACGTCAATAAGTACGAACGTAATCAGAAAGCTCGCAGAGAATGTGTGGCAAAGAAAGGTTATCAATGCTTGGTATGTGGACGTGACTTTGAGGCTACGTATGGAGAAATAGGCAAGAACTTCATTCATGTTCATCATCTGACCCCAATTTCAACAATTGGTAAGGAATATGAATTGAATGTGGATACAGACTTGGCTCCTGTCTGTCCCAATTGCCACTATATGTTGCACAGAAAGAATCCTCCTTATACGATTGAAGAATTGAAGGACATCCTGGCTAAGCAAAGTGTTGATGTCGTGGCAAAGCCAAAACGAAGCAAGAAAGCTGATACTATTTGGCTTCAGTCTGATGCTAATATG
>OMSH01000282.1 GCA_900313715.1 uncultured Prevotellaceae bacterium | reverse complement strand
TAGCTTGCTTCAAGTTCGATGCTGTGTCCTAATGTGCGGTTAAAATTCTGAAGTTGGGTAGCCGTGGCCAAGTAATGATAGGTGGCTTTTCCGCTGGCCATCCAAGCCCTTATCGGTCCGTGTTGCATGAAAATATTCACTTGTTGGCCCGTCTGCCGGTAATAGGTTCCTTCCAATGTCAGGTACTTTGGATGGTAGTTGAAATAACCACCCCACATTTGCTGGTATTGGACCGATGGTGGAATGTCCTTATCACCCTCTTTGCCCGCTTGTACGCCCATGTTCATGAAAAGCAGTGAAACACCCAGTGGAAATGTTGGTACATCGTAGTGATACCAAACGGTCTGCATGGTCTTATAATATTGCGCTCCGTCAACATAAATAAGTATTGGCATATGCTCTTTCTACATTCTGATTGTATCCAAATATGGCGTGCAATGTATGGCCATGCCCCTCGTAACCTACTCGCAAAACATCGTGTGAAAGGGAAGCTGTTGCAAAGTCGTTGGTGCCAATGATGCGTTCATCGTCGTATGCCAAAGCTATACGGCCTATCTGCGCGAAAAGACCATTACTGGCCGACATCTTTACCCATCCTTCGTATAGATTAAGTGCCTGATTGCCTTTCGAACCCCATACCGATTTGTTTTGAATCACGGCATGAGCCTGCAAACCACTCCGTTCATAGTCCAAAATGACGCGGGTACGTCCTAATATGAAACTTGAATTGTTTTCAACAGTAACGTCATTTTCTACAGGTCTGGGGTAGTCCTCCGGCACAGATTTCTCCATGTGTATAGAAATTCAAGCCGAGACTGAAATTGTTTCGTTTGGGTGACTCTGTCTGTGCCCAACTACTTGTTGATATCAACGACAATAACAAGATTAAATGAAACTTCTTCATAAACATGGGTGTTATCTTAATTAAGCTGATTACAAAGTTACATCTTTTTCCGAGACATCCAATAATTGATGGAAAAAAAATAGTAAAATAATGATACCTACTAATAATGAATATCGAATGTGCTTTTAGCCATTAGTAGGTATTTTGTCCTGTTTAGAATCATTCTAATTTTGCAAAAAAAATAATAAAGTTGAAATATGTATAGAATTATTACCCTTTGTACGTTGGCTCTTCTGTCGTTGACTACTGTCTTTGCCCAGAATCAAAAGAGTGATGAATATCAGTCGGTTACTTCTGAGTATAATGGTGATTGGCGCTTTCGTTTCGGAGGATATGGCGAGATGTATGCCAGCTGGCAAGATTATGGATTAAACCGCTGGAATGGATCTACCGTTGGCAATAGTAAGAAAAACCATGCACAAATTGCTATACCTCGTTTTGTGTTAGCGCTTGATTACAAGTTATCTTCTAAATGGGTTTTAGGTACTGAGATAGAGTTTGAGTCTGGTGGAGTAGGTACTGCTTACGAATTGGAAACGGGAACTGGCAGTGAGAATGGTGAATATGAACAAGAGTTTGAGAAAGGTGGTGAGGTGGCGTTGGAGCAATTTCATATCACTCGGTTGATTACGCGTGAATTTAATATTCGTGCAGGTCACTTGGTACTTCCCGTTGGCTTGACTAATGCTCATCATGAACCAGTCAATTTCTTCGGTACAACACGCCCTGAGGGTGAAACTACCATCTTTCCCTCCACTTGGCACGAAACTGGTATTTCATTCTTTGGAACATTTGGTAAGAGATATGCTACCTTTAATTATCAGGCGATGGTGGTGGCTGGCTTGAATCCCAATGGCTTTAGTAAGTATGATTGGGTGAAAGGTGGACGCCAGAACCTTTTTGAGTTAGATAACTTCACTTCCCCTGCATGGATTGCCCGCTTGGACTATGTGGGCGTTCTTGGATTGCGCATCGGTGGTTCGTTCTACTTTATAAACGATGCAGGTGGCAATGCCGACAAACTTAACACCTATACTTCATTAGGCAAGATACCTGTTACCATTTGGAATGTCGATGGTGAATATGTTAATAAGTATTTCATTATGAGGGGTAATATTATTAGTGGACATGTTGGAAAAGCAGCGGGCATCACCCGCATTAACAACAGCTATTCTAAGCTTTCCCCTTATAGCCGTAAGGCACCCTTTGCCTCAGGTGCACTGACCTATAGTGTTGACTTGGGGGTGAGGGTTAAGTCGCTTGTCAAGAACGATAAATTCCCCGATGTGATACCTTTTGCTCATTATGAGTATTACAACCCACAACAGGTGATGGACGATGGGCAGACGGCTGATGCTCGTTGTCAAGTGAGCATGTGGCGCATGGGCTTAAATTGGAAACCTCTTCCCAACCTGGTAGTGAAGGCAGATTTTACCACTCGCCAGATAGGTACCCAGAAAGTGTTTGGTACCACAGGCTTTAATAGTGAGAATGAGTTTAATATCGGTATAGCTTATGCTGGTTGGTTTTTTAGAAAATGAAAATTGATAATTGTAAATTAACTGAATGAATAATTATGAAGAAAAATTTATTATCAGGTTTGATGTCGTTAGCGATGGCATTTACCTTTGCTGCTTGTGGTAATGATAAGAACGATCCTACACCAACTCCAACACCTCCAACACCCACACCTACAGTGAGTGTGACAGAGGCAGATTTGAGTGCAGCTGTAGCTCAGTACGTTGATGGAGTGGTTTTGCCTACCTATAAGGCTTTGGCTGAGAAGAACGAAGCGTTGAACAAAGCTGTTGAGAAATTCCGTCAATCTCCCTCTGATGCCAACTTCGAGGAAGTGGCTAACGCATGGTTGGATGCACGTGAGCCCTGGGAATCAAGTGAAGCATTCCTGTTTGGTCCTGTAGCTGACAAGGGCTTGGATCCCAATATGGATAGTTGGCCACTTGATCAGGTATCCATTGCTGCTATCCTGAACTCAGCCGACTGGGCAGCACTGGAGTGGACTGGTGACTATGACGAAGATGATGAAAACATTGAGGCAGTGCAAAGTGTACGTGGTTTCCATACACTGGAATACCTGACCTTTAAGGATGGTGAGCCTCGCACCGTTTCTGCGACAACAGGCTCTACCGACCCTAATACGATGGAGTATGCCGATGCCAACAAAGAAGCGTGGGCAAACTACATGCAAGCAGTGTCAGCTTTGTTGCGTGCCGATGCCAACACATTGTATGCCGACTGGAAAGAAAGCTACAATGGTGGTAAGAGCTATGCTGAAATCTTTAAGTCACACGATGGCACCGAGGGCTTTAATAGTGCCATCAACTGCATTGAGCAGATTATCGATGGTTGTGCTGACATTGCCAGTGAGGTAGGTGCCTCTAAGATTGGCGATCCTGTGAGCTTGTATGAAGATGGCAAGACAGAAGAGGCTCTCTATGCCGTTGAGTCTTGGTATAGCTGGCACTCTCGCGACGACTATACCAATAATATCTATTCTATCCGCAATGCTTACTTTGGCTCATTGGACGGAAGTGTTAATAGCAATTCGTTGTCGGCTTTGGTCAAGAAGGTAGATGAGGCTTTCGATACAAAGGTTAAGAATGCTATTCAGGCAACTGCAGATGCTATTCAGGCTATCCCACAGCCTTTTAGAAACAATATCAACAGTGTTGAGGCTAAGAATGCTATGGATGCTTGTGGAAACCTGGAGTCAGTGCTGACTGGTGAGTTGAAGCCTTTCATGCAAAAGATATTGAATAAATGAAGATGAACTGTTTTCGTTGTTTATTAGTTGTTTTAGCCACATTGACAATGGTCTCCTGCGATGAGAAAGGAGACCATTTCACGGCTGAAGACATAGAAGTCATTGATGGCTATGCCTTGTCTGCTGGTACATCAACTGTGTTCTTCAACTCGGCCGTAGCTTACGACCAGCCAGCCGATTGGGTGAGTGGAGTGTATGACACCCGCTTCAATCGTGGTGACCGACTATATGACAATGTGAAAAGTACCAATAACAATGGACATAATGGCGGTTTAGGGCCTGTTTATGCTGGTTATTCGTGTGGTAGCTGTCACCGCAATGCAGGACGTACAGAGCCCACCTTATGGACACAAGGAGGATCTGGTACTTATGGCTTTACTTCCGCCTTGATCTATATCACCCGTAAGAACGGTGCCTTTTTCCCCGACTATGGACGTGTCGTTCATGACAATGCCATCTATGGGGTTCAGCCAGAAGGAAAACTGAGGGTAACATATGATTTTGAGACCTTTGAGTTTCCTGATGGCGAAAAATACGAGTTGGCTAAACCTAATTATGAGATATACGAGTGGTATGCTGATAACATTGCTCCAGAAGACTTGTTCTGTACGGTTCGTATCCCCCTGCGACATGTAGGTATGGGACAGATTATGGCCATCGATCGAAACGAGATTGAGGCACTGGCCCGACAAAGCAATTATCCTGAATTTGGCATCAGTGGTAAGGCTAACTACATCAATGAACGAGGACGTTTGCAACTGGGTCTTTCGGGCAATAAGGCACAACATGCCGACTTGACTGTAGAATTGGGATTCAGCAGTGATATGGGCATGACCAATAGCCGATACCCCGAGGAGATTAGCGAAGGACAACGGCAAATCAACCAAGGAAGTATGATGGGCTTGCTCTACGACCAACTGGATGTCTCAACCGAAGATATGGAAGACGTGGATCTCTATATGCAGAGCTTGGGCGTGCCTGCCAGAAGAAATGTGAATGACCCTCGTGTGATTCATGGCGAACAGATGTTCTATAAAGCTTCGTGCCAGTTGTGTCACACAACGACCTTGCACACACAACCTCGTGGTTCTACTTTGCTCAACGGCACCGAGTTGCCTTGGTTGGGTGGTCAGGTCATTCATCCTTATTCCGACTTCCTCTTGCACGACATGGGTTCAGAAATCATGGGTGTAGGATTGAACGACAACTATGTTAGTGGGTTAGCCCGTGGCAACGAATGGCGCACCACACCTTTGTGGGGCATCGGTTTGCAACAGAAGGTAAATGGACATACTTATTTCCTGCATGATGGCCGTGCCCGTAACTTCGTTGAAGCCATCATGTGGCATGGTGGAGAAGGTGAAGCATCGAAAAACATCTTCAAGAACATGACGAAGGAAGAACGTGACGATTTGGTAGAATTCTTAAAATCACTATAAACATATGAGAAAACAGATTATATTAATGATATTGGCAGTATTGGTGCCATTTACCGCTATGGCGCAATACGAAGAAGATACCGATAACGGCGTGGTATCATTGGCGGGTAGGGAAGGATTCTCTATCGCGACAAAGAAGGGCGACTTTGTGTTCAAGCCCTATCTGCTGATGCAAGCTGCAGGCAAGTTCAACTATTATGACGATCAGGGACTTGATAAGGCATATAATCAAGATAATGTAGCCAATTCTGGCTTTTCGATTCCATATGCCGTTTTGGGTTTCACGGGCAAGGCTTTCAATAAGTTGTCATTCAACTTGAGCATCAATGCAGCTGCCAGTGGAGGTGCTTTGTTGCAACAAGTGTGGTTTGACTATGCTTTCAATGAAAAGTTTGCCATTCGCGCAGGTAAGTTCAAAACCCCTTTTACACATGCTTATCTTACCACGTTGGGCGAAACGCTGATGCCTGTGTTGCCCACATCACTCACGGCACCAGTTATTCTCCCTCATTCCCTCAATGCGGTGAATCCTAATTTCGGCACGGGTTTTGACTTGGGTATCGAGATACACGGATTGTTGAATAAGGTGGGCTATGAGGTCGGCATCTTTAATGGAACAGGAGCATCAGTCAATACAGCTGGTAAGACCTTTAGCGATGACTGGCACATCCCTTCCATGCTCTATTCGGGTAGGTTGACCTATATGCCTAAAGGTGTGATGCCTGCTACACAAGGCAATCCCAGACGCTTAAACGAGGACAAGATCTTATTTGGAGCATCGGCTTCATTGAATGTGGAGAGTGAAAGTGAGAGCACCAATGACTTTCGTGCAGGATTGGAGTTTGCTATGCTGAAAGGGCGACTTTACTTAGCAGCTGAAGCATACTACATGCATGTGGGCTTTACCAAGCGCATGAAGATTGACAATGGTTTCAACTACTGGGGTGGTTATGTGCAAGCAGGTTATTTTGTGGCTCCTCGTGTACAAGCCGCATTGCGTTACGACCTGATGGACCGCAACGGAACCGATGCAAAAGGTTTGCTCAATATGCCAGCTGTGGGCATCAACTATTTCTTCCCTAACAGCAACGTGAAGTTGCAGGCCATGTATCAGTATATCGGCCGTACAGGACATGCCACTCAGTTGGATCGAGATATCGATGATTTAGGACTGGCCACTCATTCGGCTACCATTATGCTTCAATACTCTTTCTAAATTGAAAATTGGGCGAAGCCAATTGAAAAAGAGAATTATGAGAAAATTATTAGTAATATTTGCAGGCATTATCTCTTTCATGGGTTTACAGTCTTGTGACGATGGAAGACTTTATGAAGAAGAGATGCCCATCTCACCAGAAGGACGTACGGTTACCCTTACGGCTCATCTTAGTGGGTTGACAACTTGGCCCGACCCCTCTATGTATGTGGTGTTGGCAGGCTTTAATGATGATAGCGACTATGCTCTCATCAATAAGTCGGTTCCTGTTCCTACGACAGAGGGTGATGAGGTGTCGGTAGTCCTCTCGGGCATCAAGGAGAATGTCACCCGTGTAGAACTGTGTGTCATCAACCGACTGAGAAAGCACATCGTGTCGTTTTATACCATTGACGAGGTTAAGCTGACTTCTGCTAACGAGATTGAGGTAGATGCAGGTACCCTGAATGTTGGTATGTATAACACTATCCAAGAGCGAGTGTTTAGTGCCACATGCGCCAATTGTCACGGAGCGGCTACTTCTGCAGCTGCAGGTCTTTACCTGACGGCCGACAAAAGTTATGACGCTACTGTGAATGTGCCATCCAAGAAGTTGCCCGATATGCACATCGTAGAGCCTGGCGATGCAGCCAATAGTGCTTTGTATCAAGCCATTTCTACCGATGTGTCTATCACTCACGAGTGGCATTACAACCATACGGCCGAGGTGGTGGATGATGGTATCTTGGCACTGATTCGTCAGTGGATAACACATGGAGCAAAAAAAGATTGAAAAATGAATAATATAGATAATAAGGCTAAGGTAGAGGTTTTTAGGTTTGAGAATGGAGGGGTGAATGAGTATCACCTGATGGTGCATGTAACTGACCCAACACTAACTTACAACCAACAGGTTGAAAGCTTGCTGACTGCTTACGATGAGGCGTTGGCCACATTGCCAGGAGCAGAGGCGGTGTTCAAGCGCTATTTCCTGAGCGATGCCGCCAATCAGGCCGATCTATTGTTGGCCATGACCACCGAGGGCACCAGTAGTGCCCTCTCATTGGTACAACAACCGCCATTAGACGGTACGAAGATAGCACTTTGGGCTTATCTGTTGCAAGGGGATGTGCAGATGAAAGCCTTGTCCGATGGACTGTTTGAGGCCACACATGGTGCCTATCGTCATCTGTGGACAGGCAGTAATACTAACCAGGCAGCCAACTCGGAGTACCAGACACGTCTGTTGCTCAACGACTATGTGATGAACCTCATGCAAGAAGGTTGCACCTTGTCGGATAACTGTATTCGTACCTGGTTCTTCGTGCAGGATATCGACAACAAGTATGCTGGTATGGTCAAGGCTCGTAATGATGTGTTCGTTACGCAAGGCCTGACAGACAAAACACACTTCATAGCCTCTACGGGTATAGGTGGCAGAATGGCCAACCCTGCATCGTTCGTGCAGATGGATGCCTATGCTGTGAAAGGAATTCTGCCTGAGCAGGTGCGTTATCTCTATGCGCCTACCCATTTGAACCGTACATCGGAATATGGGGTGAGCTTCGAACGAGGTACGATGGTGGATTATGGCGATCGCCGGCAAGTGTTTATCTCTGGTACTGCCAGCATTGACAATAAGGGTGAAATCATGTATCATCGTGATATCCGTAAACAGACTCATCGTATGTGGGAGAATGTGGAAGCATTGCTCAATGAAGCTGATTGTACTTTTGACGAAGTAGGGCAGATGATTGTCTATCTGCGCGATATGGCCGACTATCATGTGGTTAGGGCACTCTTTGAAGAGCGTTTCCCTGATAAGCCCAAAGTGTTTGTCCTTGCTCCTGTATGTCGCCCGGGGTGGCTGATAGAAATGGAGTGTATTGCAGTAAAAGCACAGGAGAATCCTGCTTTCCCGGTATTCTGATTACCTACTAATGAGGATGTGTGTTAACGATAATACCTATTTCATGTGATTGTGCACTTAGTGCAAAAGCAGTAACTTTGCATTGTCAGATTTAAATGAATTAGTTAGTCATAATTACGTAACCACTTTTATCGAAAGACTCCTCGTATTCCGATGTGAATCGGTTTACGAGGATAATTATTCTATATCCTTCAACTCTACCAGTTTGTTGACGATGGCATAAATGGTAAGGCCTGCAGGAGAGTGAATCTGCAACTTACGGGCAATGTTGCGCCTGTGTGTAATCACTGTGTGTACAGAAAGGCAAAGATTATCGGCAATTTCTTTGTTGGTCAATCCTTTCACTACATAGGTGATGATTTCCTTCTCACGCTGACTCAACGGTTCCGCGTCACTGTCCTGCATCTCATCTTCTGTCTTCATCAAACCATTTAGCTTCTCGGCTATCACTTCTACGCTGTCGTACAAGGCAATACGTTCGTTATAGTCCTTCAGTTGCATACTGTCTATCACACTGGCTATGACGGCCACGAACTTCACGCCCGTCAGTTTGTTATAGGCTTCCTTGAACTCCGCCAGATCAAACCACCCGCCAAACGTGGGGTCAATCATGATAATGTCGGGTGTGTGCAAGGTCACATAATGCTCCAGCATCTCAGGACTGCTGATTTCCACAGGTTGAATGTTCAATTCATGCAGACGTCTAAGCACCGATGACAGCCCACTACGAATGATGACCGATGATGAGGCCACCAATACTTTTAACATGTTGTTACCGCCCATTTTTCAGTCTCCTTTCCTCGCGCGCCACAGCTGGTACAAACATATAGTCCTCCACCTCGCCGTGCGATATCAAGTCCTGTTCACAGTTGAAGATGTCATACAGCACCGAATTCATCAGGTTGTTGTTGCCACTCTCGGGGTAGTACTTGATGATGATGTTCTTCAATTCGTTTAACTTAGAGTCAATCTCGTTATGGCGACTACTGTAGGTCACGATGTCGTACGATGCCGACAACCTGCCTTCCAGTACTCCCTCCACATAGACGAACACCTCGTTGTTCTCATACTCCATGTGGTTCCTAACCTCTTCCACATACTCATCGAAGAATTTCAATATCAGCATCCCCACATTATCGCCACTGGCCAAGTTCAGTGCCTCAATCAGTTTCCTGCGGATGGTGGGAAGGTTGAAATCCAGGAAATAGGTGTGGGCATTCTTCAGATACTCCATCAATGAAGAGAGCGACACCTGCTCATCGTCACCATACGCCAGTTGTCCTTCATTCACGAAGTTAGCTACTGCCAGGAAGGTATGCATATCCACCCCCTGTGCCTCACACACATCCTTCACTGTCTGGTCGCCGAAGCCCAGCTTCAAGCCAAAGCGACTCATCACCATCAGCAAGGAGAAATTGTCCGTAATCAGGTCGCTCATCCTATCGGTAGCCCTGTATCTGTGTTCTTTTTCCATAATGCTTTATTTTGAGTGTAAAGATACACATTCTCCGTCAATTATCACTTTTTTTTAACACATAATAATCATAAAAAAATGACGGCCTACATCTGTCACAGACATAAGCCGCCTTTTATAAACACATGAGTGTACAATGGTAGAAAAGAAAAAATTATTTACAAAAGTCCATGACTTCCCAATACTATCAGCATCAGGTAGCCCAGTACCAAGCCGATAACGCCCATAATCAATCCTGCTTTCATCATGTCTTTCTGACTGATAAAGCCCGTTGAATGTGCCATAGCGTTAGGAGGTGTACTGATGGGCAACAACATCGCCATTGACGAGCTGAGAGCGATACCAATCAACAGGGTAGATACGCCACCCAGGTGATCCAGCAGGTCGCCCATGCTCGTACCCACTATCGCCAATATCGGCACCAGCAAGGTAGCCGTAGCCGTGTTGCTGATGAAGTTCGACAAGATATAGCATAACAAGCCAGATCCAATGATGATAGCCAAAGCAGGCCATGTGTCGAATGGGATAGCGTTAATCAAGTGCATGGCCAAGCCCGACTCCTCGAGTGCCACACCCAAGGCAAAACCGCCTGCCACCATCCAGAGCACGCTCCAGTTCAGCTCTTCCAAATCACGCTTGCCAATGATGCCCGTCAAGGCGAACACACCCACAGGAATCATGGCTACGGCATTGGCATTCACGCCCGTATATTTGTCGAGCACCCACATGATTACCGTCACGCAGAAAGTGATATACACCACCCAGTCGCGCCAGCTC